>SLDH01000252.1 GCA_007125415.1 Roseovarius sp. | reverse complement strand
GAAAACACATCAGGATGGTTTCGGTGGATTACTGCCAGAATTTTAAATAATACTACATTAACAGTAGTTTATACATGAAAAGTCCCTGAAGGAAAGTTCGCTGCGATCTGTCACAAAGCTTTAATAATTCGTTAGCCTAAGTATATTAATGCTTTGCGGCAAGTCACACTCCTTGTATGATGCAACCATCAAGGTGGGAGGTCGCGTGGACAGGACAGATGCATCCCTGATCGCGTTGCGCCGCATCCTGCGCGCAACCGAGCTTTACGGTCGGACGCTTGCACGCATTGCGGGGCTGACCCCGGTCCAGATCAGGGTGCTGCAGGTCGTGCAGATGCAGGGCAGCACCACGCCCAAACAGATCTCGCTTCAGATGGGGGTCAGTCAGGCCACGATCTCGACCCTGCTTGACCGTCTCGCCGCCAAGGCGATGATCGAGCGTCAGCGTTCGGATATTGACCGGCGAAAGACAAATGTCGTGCTCACGGAAACCGGCCGCAAGGCGGTCGAGGGGGCGCCGGACCCGCTTCAGCAGAAATATGTCAAGGAGTTCGAGGCGCTTGCCGATTGGGAGCAGGCGATGATCGTGGCTGCGCTCGAACGGGTGGCGACAATGCTGAATGCGTCGGCGATCGATGCGTCGCCGGTGCTCGACATGGGGGAGATCCACCGCCCCCCCGCGCCGGAGGCCCCTCAAGGCGAGCCGTGACATCGCAAAGGCGCACCGGTGCGGTGCTTCGATTGGCCTTGCGGCACCCATGAAGCCTATACCGGAGGCGAAGTATCGCCGCTCGATGCGTGTCAAAATCCTAAAACACGTCCTAACCGGTTGTGCGAAACCGCTGCAAACGGTAAGCTGAGGCGAGGCAAGAGTGGTAAAAAAAATGTCCGATCCCGTCACGAATGTGGAAATGGAAGACGTGCTGTCGTCGATCCGACGCCTCGTCTCCACCGAAGATCGGCCCGGCAAGTCCGGGGCGGATGCGGCTGCCAGCGCACCCGACAAGCTGGTGCTCACACCCTCGCTCCGTGTGGACCATCACGATGGACCACAGGTGGACGAACCTGAGTCGGACGAGCCTGAAGCAGAGAATAATATGCCGGATCAGGTTTCCTCTGATCTTCCTGCGCAAGGCGATGACATGCCGCCGGCGGACGATGTGTTCGCTCCGCAAGCCGACAAGCGTGAGGCCTCAGCGGCGGATGCTGTGTCCGGTGACGCGACAGAGGAATCCTTGCTGCACGAGGACATGACCCCTGACGCGGCGGATATGCGGGCCTCGGCAGATTTGAAAGCCGCTCCTGACGGGGAGACGGGTCGCGCGGCGATCTTTCAACGGGCAGCCGGTACGAACGATGATGAATGGGAGCCGGACGAGAGTTCCGATGCCGCTGAAGCGACCATATCCGAGACCCTGGCCGCCGATGTCGGCGATGAGCCCGATGCTCTGGAAGGGCTCGAACCCTTCACGCCGGAGCCGGACATCCCCGATGCGGCAGAACAAAGCCCTTGCGTCGCCGAAGAGGAACCTGCCGCGATGCCCGAGCCGGAAAATGCGTTTCTTTCCGAGGAGGACATTTTCACCGAGGACGAGACAATCCTCGATGAAGAGGCCCTTCGTGATCTGGTGGCGGAAATTGTCCGGCAGGAATTGCAGGGCGCCCTGGGTGAGCGGATCACGCGGAATGTCCGCAAGCTGGTACGCCGTGAGATCCAGCGCGCCCTGGCGGCACAGGAACTGCAGTGATCGCGCAATCGGCTCTGGACCTCAACCGCTGAACGCGGGCGTGACAGTGGCGGTCATGTCCAGAAGGTGATCAAGGTGCATGTTCTGTTCCAGATGATCGGCAAGCGCATCCAGCGTGGCCTCGATCGACGCATCGAAAGTCAGGTCGGACCGGCCGCCAAGCCGCGCGAGATACCAGGCGCGAAAGGCGTCCGCCGCGAAAAGCCCGTGCAGGTAACACCCAAGCACCCGCCCATTGGCTGAAGCCGCTCCTTCGGGCTCTCCTGCGATCTCCAGCCATCCCCGCGCGCAATCCTCACCGGTGGTCTGGCCCATATGGATCTCGTAACCTGTCACATCGGCACCGCTCTCGGGATGCCGGGCTGTTGCCAGGGCAAGCCGCTTCTCTCCCTGCATGACCGTGTTGACATTCAGAAGCCCCAATCCCCGGGCCGTGCCGGGCGGGCCTTCCACACCATCCGGGTCGGAAATCTCATGGCCCAGCATCTGGTAGCCGCCACAAAGGCCGAGGATATGCCCGCCGCGCCGTCTGTGGGCTTCAAGGTCTATGTCCCACCCCTCCGCGCGCATCTGCGCCAGATCGGCTATGGTGGATTTGCTACCGGGCAGGAGCACCAGATCGGCGTCACCGGGCAGGGCCCGCCCAGGGAGAACGATTTCCAGCGCGACACCCGGTTCGGCCGCCAGCGGGTCCAGATCGTCGAAATTGGCGATCCGGCCGAGGCGCGGCACGACCACCTTCAGGGCATCCGCGCCGGACATCGCATGCGAGGCAAGGTCCAGCACGTCCTCGGCAGGCAGCTTCCAAGCGTCATCAAACCACGGGATCACCCCCAGCGAAGGCCAGCCGGTGCGCGACACGATCTCGGCCAGCCCTCCTTCGAAAAGCGCCGGATCGCCGCGAAACTTGTTGATCGCAAAGCCACGGATCATGGCGGCATCCTCGGGGTCTAGAACCGCCTGAGTGCCGACGATCTGCGCGATCACACCGCCGCGGTCGATATCGCCCACAAGCACCACTGGCACACCGGCCGCGCGCGCGAACCCCATATTGGCGATGTCACCCTGGCGCAGGTTGATCTCGGCGGGGCTGCCTGCCCCCTCGACCAGCACCAGATCGGCGGTGTCACAAAGCCGGGCGAAACTTTCCTGCACAGCCGCCATCAGGCTTGGCTTGGTATGGCTGAAGGCACCGGCCTGCATACTGCTCAGGCGCCGCCCCTGCACGATGACCTGAGCGCCGGTTTCACTTTCGGGTTTCAGAAGCACGGGGTTCATATCCGTATGAGGCGCGCGACCGGCAGCGCGGGCTTGGAGCGCCTGAGCGCGCCCGATCTCGCCGCCATCTTCCGTCACCGCGGCATTGTTGGACATGTTCTGCGGCTTGAAAGGCGCAACCCTCAGGCCCCGCCGCGTGAAGATGCGCGCAAGCCCTGCCACAAGGATTGATTTACCGACATTCGAGCCGGCACCCTGGATCATGATGCCGCGTGTCACCGGCAGCCCCTGCTCATCGGGCGATCATCGGCTTGCAAAAGAAAAACCCTGCCGGTTCGGCAGGGTTTTCGCCCTTCACCATCGGTGTCTTCAGGCCGCCTCGGCCTGGGCTGCGGCATGGCGACGCTCGCTTTCCTCACGCGAGAGGGCAATGGAGGTACGCACACCCTTGGAGACAAAATCCATCAGCCCGGTCACCACACGTTCGTTCGGATCGATACCCGCACAGCTCAGCACCTCGCGCCCATCGCGCGAGCGTGCCCAGCGGGCGATCTGTTCCGGTCCGTTGCCATATTTCTTGTCATCAGAGATGGCATCATCCAGAGCAGCCAGTACGACGGCTGCGAAAAGTTTGCGGGCGCGGTTTCCTTGCTCAGCATTGAAAGCCGTGCCATCAACGAAATCTTTCATGTTTCGTCCTTGTTTTATTGGTCTTGCAATTTCAGCGTGTCGCTCCTTATGGCTGCTTTTATACGATTCGGATAGGGCTAAAACGCATAGCTCAGTTGCGCGAAGTGCATGTCTCACAGCCCTGTGCCACGATATCTGGTTATCTTGCAGCCGATTGATTCACCAGATATAGGAGGGATCAACCATCGATCAACCTTTTGCCAAGGTTTTGCTGCAATGCCGAAAATCAACGGAACCGAGATTCGCCCCGGAAACATCCTCGAACATAACGGCGGTCTCTGGGCTGCGGTCAAGGTCGATCATGTAAAGCCCGGCAAGGGCGGGGCCTTTGCGCAGGTCGAGATGAGGAATCTGCGCAATGGATCGAAGCTTAACGAGCGGTTTCGCAGCGCTGACAAGGTCGAACGCGTGCGGCTCGAACAGAAGGATCAGCAGTTTCTCTACGAAACCGATGGCATGCTGGTCTTCATGGATTCAGAGACTTACGAACAGATTGAACTGCCCGCAGATATTCTGGGCGAACGGCGCCCCTTCCTGCAGGACGGGATGACCATTCAGATAGAATATCACGAGTCCGAGGCGCTTTCGGCGACGCTTCCGCAGAAGGTGACCTGCACGGTTGTCGAGACCGAACCTGTCGTGAAGGGTCAGACCGCTGCAAACAGTTTCAAGCCCGCGGTTCTGGATAATGGTCTCAAGGTCATGGTTCCGCCTTTCGTGGGGCCTGACGAGGCGATCATCGTCAACACCGAAACAATGGAATATGCCGAGCGCGCCTGAGCCGTGCGGGGAAGGCGGCTGGCTCAGGCGCGGAGATGCAACCTCGCGTCATCCGCCTGCATTGCGCTCTTTGCGCGATCAAAGCGCAGATAGGCGATGCCGCGGCCACCCGATTGGGTGTAAAGCGTTCCCGCGGGTTTGCCTTCGACGGTGATCGCGGTGCCAACCGGAGCAGCGCCATCCACTTGGACGGTTGCCAGCCCCTTGCGCAGTTCGGTCTTGTGTTTCATCCGCGCGGTCACTTCCTGCCCCACATAGCAGCCCTTGCGGAAATCCACCCCGTTGAGCCGCTCGAACCCCGCTTCGAGGATGAAGGTATCCGGTCCCAGCTCGATACCACTTTCCGGGATGCAACGGTCCACGCGAATCGCGTCGAAATCTGTTCCGTCATCGCCGCCTTCAATGCCGTAGAAGCGCCAGCCGAGGGCCGGGTCACGCGGGTCCGCGAGCGCCCCGTCCGGGGCCGGCCCGGTACCGCGCAGAACCTGACAATCACTCTCGGTGATCTGCACATCGGCGCGCAGCTTGTACATGTTGAGCCGCTGCAGAAGTCCCGGCGCGAGCTCTGCCGCCACATCGAGGCGAATGGCGTCGCCCGCCCGGAGCAGCAGGAAATCGGCCAGATATTTGCCCTGCGGTGTCAGCATGGCGGCATAAAGCAGGCCATTTCCCATCTTCTCCATATCATTGGTGATCAGACCCTGGAGAAATTGCGTGGCCTCGCCTCCGGTGATTTCGAGAATGCGGCGTTCCATTGGCTCTCCCATTCGTGCAGTCCCTGTCATATAGGTGCATCAGGCCCTCGCAGCAAAGACCCGTTTCATGCGCGCTCCCCTCTCCGTGATCATTCCCACGCTCGATGCCGCCGAAGCGCTGCCCGCCTGTCTTGCCTCGCTGATGGAGGGGGTGGAGGCCGGATTGATCCGTGAGGTGATCTTCAGCGATGGCGGATCGGAAGATGCAACCGCCCAACTGGCCGAGGAAGCGGGCGTGACGCTGGTTGGTGGGCCTGCGTCGCGCGGGGGGCAGTTGCGCCGTGGTGCGCAGGCCGCAGCCGGAGAATGGCTGTTGTTTCTGCATGCGGATTCTGTCGTGCCGGCTGGCTGGTCCGAGATGGTGCGCGCGCAGATGAAGCGCGGCGGGGCGGCCTATTTTCCGCTGCGCTTCGATGCGGCGGGCCTGGCCCCCGGTCTGGTGGCGCGGTGGGCCAATCTGCGCGCCGCCCGCTTCGGCCTGCCTTACGGAGATCAGGGCCTGCTGATCAGCCGCGCCGAGTATCATGCCGTGGGCGGTTATCCGGATATCGCCCTGATGGAGGATGTGGCGATGGCGCGCGCTCTCAAGGGGCGGCTTTCGTCCTTGCCGGGGCCCATCACCACGAGTGCCGGGAAATATATCCGGGATGGCTGGTTGCGGCGGGGTGCGCGAAACCTGAGCCTGCTAATGCGCTATCTTCTGGGGGCGGATCCCGACAAGCTGGCCCGGCGGTATTGAGAGAATTCGCTGCTGCGTCTTTGGGTATTTTTGCCAAGAAGAAGTTCACGATCCGCGCTGGCCCGAAGGTTCACGGGCGTTTCTCGGCCGACGTGATTCGCCGGTCGGGCATGGCCACGCGCCAGTCCATGAGCGGGGGTGGATTGACGCCACTGAGAGAGCGCCTTAGGAGCCTCGCATATCTGACAGGATCCCTCCAAATGTCGCTTTCCCATGGCCGCCCCTATCTTGCCATTCCCGGCCCTTCGGTGATCCCCGACGCGGTGTTGCGCGCGATGCATCGTGCGGCGCCGAATATCTATGAGGGGGAGTTGGCCGAGATGACCGCGGGTCTGATCCCCGATCTGAAGCGTGTTGCGCGAACCCGGCATCAGGCGGTGATCTATATCGGAAATGGTCATGCCGCCTGGGAAGCGGCGCTGGCCAATACGGTGGCACCGGGAGAGTGCGTGCTGGTGCTGACGACGGGGCGCTTCGGCCATGGCTGGGCGGAGATGGCCGAAGCGCTGGGGGTGGAGGTCCGGATCCTCGATTTCGGCAAGGCAGCGGCGGTCGATATGGCGCGGCTGGAGGCGGCTCTTGCTGCGGACCGGGCGCGGCGGATCAAGGCCGTGCTCGCCACCCATGTGGACACGTCGAGTTCCGTTCTGAATGACCTGGCGGCGATGCGCATGGTCCTGGAAGCGACCGAGCACCCGGCCTTGCTGATGGCGGATTGCATCGCGTCACTGGCCTGTGATCGCTTCGAGATGGACGCCTGGGGGGTCGACGTGATGGTTGCGGGGTCGCAGAAGGGGTTGATGCTGCCGCCGGGGCTGGGCTTTGTCTTCTTCAATGAAAGAGCGGCGATGGCGCGCGCGGCGCTGCGGCGGGTGTCGCGCTACTGGGATTGGACACCGCGCGCCGATCCGGCGCTGTATTACCAGTATTTCTGCGGGACGGCCCCGACGCATCACCTCTACGGCTTGCGCGCGGCGCTCGACATGATCCATGCAGAGGGTATGGAGGCCGTCTGGCAGCGGCATGACCGGCTGGCACGCGCCATCTGGGCTGCCGCGGAGGCCTGGGGGCGGGCCGGGGCGCTGTCGCTCAACATCAGTGATCCGTCGCAGCGGAGCCGGGCGGTCACCTCGCTGTCGCTGCCCAGCCCGCTTGGGTCACAGCTCCGGCGCTGGCTGGAAGAGAAGGCCGGTGTCACACTCGGCATCGGGCTTGGGATGGCGGAACCCGGCAGCGCGGCTGCCGACGGTTTCTTTCGAATCGGTCATATGGGTCATGTGAACGCCCATATGGTTCTTGGGATGCTGGCGACGGTACAGGCCGCCTTCGAGGCGCTTGACATTCCCCACGGCGCGGGTGGGCTTGACGCAGCGGCGCGGGTGATTTCCGAGGCTTAGCGCCTTGCATCCGCAAGAGCGCCAGGAAGCGCCTCTGCAAGGACGGCCAGATCGCGCTCGCGGCCGCAACTGATGCGGATGCACCGGTCTTGCGGGGCGACAAAGGGCATGCGGACGAAGACGCCCCGTGCCACGAGGCCATTCAGAACCCTGCGAGCGAAAGCGCCGTCCGAGCCGCAATCCACAGCGACGAAATTGGCTGCTGAGGGCAGGGCGGCCAGGCCGTTTTCGCGCGCGATGAGGGTGATTTCCCTGCGTGCGCGGGCAACCTTTGCGCGGGTTTCGTCCAGCCATGCGCTGTCCTGCAACGCCGCCAATGCGCCGGCCTGCGCGATCCGGTTCACGCCGAAATGATTGCGGATCCTGTTGAAGCTGGCAATCAATGGCGCTGCCCCCAAGGCATAGCCTATGCGCGCACCGGCCATTCCGTAGGCCTTTGAAAAGGTGCGCATTCTGATCATTCTCGGGTCATCCGGTGCGACCGGGGCCAGCGCCTCACACGGGGCGAATTCGAAATAGGCCTCGTCGAGACAGAGAAGACACCCCCCGGGCAGATGGTCCAGCGCCTGCGCGATCCTTGCGCCGCGCAGCCATGTCCCCATGGGGTTGTCGGGGTTCGCCAGATAGATCAGCTTCGCTCCGACCTGCCCGGCCCGCTCGATCAGCGCGTCCAGATCCTCGTGATCATCCTTGTAGGGCACCTTGTGCAGCGCGCCGCCGAAGCCCGCCACGTGATAGTTGACGGTAGGATAGGCCCCGTCCGATGTGACGACCGCATCACCGGGAGCGACCAACAGGCGGATGAGATTGCCCAGAAGCCCGTCGATTCCTTCGCCCACGACAATGTTGCGCGCCTCACACCCGGTTAGCCGCGCAAGGGCGCAGCGCAGGTCATGGCTTGTCGCATCCGCATACATCCAGACCTCCCCCACCGCTTCGCGCATCGCGCGAATGGCATGCGCAGAGGGGCCGAAGAGGTTTTCATTGGCCCCAAGGCGCGCGGTGAAAGCCGCGCCGCGTTCGCGCTCCTGTTCCTCTGGCCCGATGAAGGGCACCGTGGCGGGCAGGCTCTCTACAAGCCGGGTGTGGCGGGGATGAGTCATGGCTCGCAGATAAGGCCAAGCTGCAAGAGGGCGCAAGCCCGGGTGTCAGCCGCATCATCCGAGTGCGCGCCGCTCTTTCGTCTGCACCGCGTGGAAAAGATGCGTGAAGGTTGCGGCACCGAAGATCGGGATAAGCAGGTTGAGCAGGGGAATGCTCAGCGGTATGGCCATGATAATGCCCGCGCTCCAGATCGTCCAGCGATTGCGTTTGCGCATCGCCTTCGCCTCGGCGCGGCCGATCCGGCGCATCGCGGCGAGCTGGAAAT
>SLDH01000356.1 GCA_007125415.1 Roseovarius sp. | reverse complement strand
GAAATTTCTCGTCTTCGCCAATTTCGATGTGATCAAGCGCTACAACAACGCTGATTCTTACGCGATTGCCGTTGGCCATCTGGCCGACAGGATCGCGGGGGGCGGGCCAATTCAGGCAAGCTGGCCCCGGGGTTACACTCCCGTAAGCTTTGAGGAGCGCAAGGAGATTCAGCGCAGGCTCAGACGGCTGGGCTACCCGATGGATACGATCGACGGGCTGATCGGTCCGCAATCGCGCAGTGCGATCATTGGCTTTCAGCAATCGGTGGGCATGACGGCAGATGGCAATGCCTCGCGCGAGGTGCTGGAGGCGCTAAAGCGGCGCTGATTTACCCTTGGCGGCGAAGCGAAACACGCCCATAGAGCCGGGGTGATCACGCGTTCGTTCATATCCTTATGGCACCATGCCCGCTACATCCCGCTTCTGTCGGCGCTGACCTATTCACGCGGGCAAGGCTTCGAGCGGCGCGCGCAGGCGCTGGGCACGATGATCGGCCTTGTCATGCGGCTCTTTCCGGTGGCGCGCCGCCGCTTCGATACCGAGTTGCTGAGGGTCTTTCCCGAAATTCCGCGCCGCGCGCGCGTCGCACTGTGCCAGAGCATGGGGCGCAACATGGGCAAGACCCTGTTCGAGATTTATCATTGCGCCGAGTTTCAGGCGATGGAGCATCGCTGCACCGTTTCCGGGCCAGGTCTCGCGGCGCTGCGGGCGGCCCGCGCCGAGGGGCGCGGCGCGATCATTGTGTCGGGTCATTTCGGCCAATGGGAAGCGATCCGCTCGGTCCTGAAGGCCCGCGGCATGGAGACAGGCGCGGTCTATCGCCCCCAACGCAACCGCCATTACGAACGCCGCCTGCGCAGCGGGATCGAGGCGGGTGGCGCCCCTATCCTGGAGGTCGGCAGCACCGGCACAAAGGCGCTGGTGCGGCATGTGCGCGAGGGCGGATTCATCGCGATCCTCCTCGACGAGAAATCAGCCGATGGGGTGCGACTGCCATTTCTCGGGCACGGGGCACTGACCTCTCTCTCTGCGGCGCGGCTGGCGGTGAAATACGATCTGCCCATGGTTCCGGCCTTTGGCACGCGGGTGGGTGAGGGCTGTGATTTCGAAGTCGTCTTCGAAGCTCCCATTGCTCATGGCGATGCGCGCGCCATGACCGAGGCCTTCAATGACAGCCTGTCCGCGCGGATACGCGAAACCCCGGATCAGTGGTACTGGATGCTGCGCCGCTGGCGGGATATGTAGGCGGCTCTCACTTGCGTTGTCCGTGCCAAAGTCTGACGGGCCCCGAGGCCACGGCAATCGACGATCCTGCGATCATCGGCAGGCTCTGTGCCGCGGCCTTGAGCACGCTGTTCTCCACCGCGGAACCGGCCATCGCGGCAAGCATCCATGCACAGCCGATCAGGTTGGCGCGCCGGTGCGTGGCGTTGGCGGTCAGGGACATGGCGCGCGCCGTCTCTCTCAATCAAACGTGCCCGCAACCCGCCCGAGCAGCATGAAGGCACGGGCGGTGCGGGTGTCGGAAAGCTCGGAGATCTCTGCATCCGTCGCCCGCTCCGCGAACTCGGCGAAAATTCGGTCGAACTTGCGCAGAAAGTGATGCGCCGCATCGCGAAAGATCGGGTCCGAGCGCATCCGCCCGGCGGCCAGCGCCAGCGACGAGCGGTCACGCACTCCGCCAAGCGTGGCGATCTGGCGGCCGCGCTCGCCCGCGGCGAAGCGGCGCCAGATTTCGGGGCGGGCCATGTCGGGGCGCAGATCATCCATATAGATGCCATCCTGACTGAGCAGGGTCAGCACATCCTGCGAAGCCTGCACGAGCTGCGCGGTCATACGGTCCTTCAGGGCGCGGCGCAGGGCGGCGAACCCGTCCTTGTCTTCGGCGGTTTCCGGGAAATTGAGCGCGCGAATGAAATCCGCATTGGCCAGCGGCGGTGCGAGGTCTTCGGCGGGCGTGCCAAGAGGAAGGGCAACCTGACCCTCCTGCTCCGCAGCCGGTGCTGCCGCCTGGGGTGGCGGCGCGGACCGGGCCACCACGCGTGACGAGGAGAACATCGCCAGAGCGCTCTCCGTCTTGCGTTGGGCGGCGGCGATCTCGTCGAGCTTCTTGCGGACCGCCGGTTCGGCGCTGACCGTCTGAGCCTGCGCCTGGGTGATATAGGCCTGCCGGATGGCATCTATCGCGGCTTGCAGGCGGCCGCTTTCCTCGCGCATGACCCGCGACGCGCGGGCCGATATGGCCGCCACCCAGATCATTGCCACCGGCAGGAACACCACCATCAGAACAATGACGAAACGAAGGACAGCGCCGGGGTCGCCTGTGGCCGGTTCCAGCACAAGGAAAAACACCACCGAAATCACCAGCCAGATCACCGACAGGATCAGCGCGACAATCTCGATTGCCGTGATCCTGTCAGCGCTACTCTTGCCGGAAGGCCCGTCCGGGCTCCGAGATGTCTCGCGATGGTGTGCCATGGCGCTTTCTCGCGAAAAAGGGTTTTTCAGATAAACTGAACCTTCAGCACCTCATAAGCGCGCTCACCACCCGGCGTGCGAACCTCGACACTGTCGCCCTCATCCTTCCCTATGAGAGCGCGGGCGATCGGCGATTTGATGTTCAGCAGCCCCGCCTCGATCCGGGCTTCATGCTCGCCCACGATCTGATAGGTCTTTTCCTCGTCCGTATCCTCATCGACAAGGGTGACTGTCGCGCCGAACTTGATGGAGCCGGAAAGTTTCGTGGGGTCGATCACCTCGGCGCGGCTGATCACCCCCTCGATCTCCTTGATGCGGCCCTCGATGAAGCTCTGCTTTTCCTTGGCCGAATGATACTCGGCGTTTTCGGACAGGTCGCCATGTTCCCGGGCATCCGCGATGGCACGGATGATCGCGGGACGATCTTCCGATTTCAATTGCTTGAGTTCCTTTTCCAACGCGGCAAAGCCCGCGCGGGTCATCGGTATCTTGTCCATTGCGTCTGTCCATTGCACAGCCCGTGCCCGATTGTGGGCACTTGGATAAATTGACTGTGCTGCGAATGCTTTGCAAGGGCAGATGCGGCAGATTGGCGCGTTCGCGAGGCGCTTGGGTGAAAAAACGCGACGTGGCTGCCAATATTAACGGCTGGCACAATTGACGATGGCCGCGCGCACAGGCAAACACGGGCGCAACTTTATTTCGTGCGCGCCGTTGCCGGCGACGTCTTGAGAGAGGAAAGGTCGATGTCCGAAATCGAACGCGAAACGATGGAATATGATGTGGTGATCGTGGGGGCGGGTCCTGCCGGGCTGTCGGCCGCGATCCGCCTGAAGCAACTCGACGAAAGCCGCGAGATCGTCGTGCTCGAGAAGGGCTCGGAAGTTGGGGCGCATATCCTTTCGGGCGCTGTGCTGGACCCTTGCGGGCTCGACAAGCTGATCCCCGACTGGAAGGAGAAGGGCGCGCCGCTCAATGTCCCCGTCAAGGACGACAATTTCTACATGCTGGGCGAAGCCGGACAAATCCGGATACCGAACTGGCCGATGCCGCCGCTGATGAACAATCACGGAAATTACATCGTTTCGATGGGCAATGTCTGCCGCTGGATGGCCGAACAGGCCGAGGCGATGGGCATCGAAATCTTTCCAGGCATGTCCTGCTCGGAAATGGTCTATGATGAAGAGGGCCGTGTGAAGGGTGTCGTGGCAGGTGAATTCGGCAAGAATTCCGATGGCACACCCGGCCCCAGCTATGAGCCGGGTATGGAGCTACATGGCAAATATGTTTTCCTCAGTGAAGGTGTGCGTGGCAGCCTGTCAAAACAGGTGATCGAGAAATACGGACTGGCCAATGGCAAGGAGCCGCAGAAATACGGGCTCGGCATGAAGGAGATCTGGGAGATCGACCCGGAGAAGCATCGCGAAGGCAGCGTCACCCACACCATGGGCTGGCCGCTCGAGGGCAATGCCGGGGGCGGCTCCTTCATCTATCACCTTGATAACAATCAGGTCTATGTCGGGTTCGTGGTGCATCTCAACTATAAGAACCCTTATCTCTTCCCCTACATGGAATTCCAGCGTTTCAAGCATCACCCGATGGTCGCGGAACTGCTCAAGGGCGGCAAGCGCGTGGCCTATGGTGCGCGGGCCATTACCGAGGGCGGCTATCAGTCCATGCCCAAGATGGTGGCGCCGGGTGTGGCGCTGCTTGGCTGTTCGGTGGGGATGGTCAACGTGCCGCGCATCAAGGGCAATCACAACGCCATGCTTTCAGGGATCGCCGCCGCCGAGGCCGCTCACTCCGCGATCGAGGCCGGGCGCAGCACGGATGAGTTGTCAGACTACGAGACTGAAGTCCGCGAAGGCCCCATCGGAAAGGACCTCAAGCGCGTGCGCAACGTGAAACCCATCTGGTCGAAATACGGGCTCGTCGCCTCGCTCTTCGCCGGGGGGCTCGACATGTGGACGAACACCGCAGGCTTCTCGCTCTTCGGCACGGTGGGCCATGACAAGACGGATGCCGACGCTACCGAGAAAGCCTCGAAGCACAAGCCCATCGACTATCCCAAGCCCGATGGCACGCTCAGCTTTGACCGGCTGACCAATGTCAGCTTCTCGATGACCAACCATGAGGAAAGTCAGCCCGCGCACCTGACCCTGAAGGATGCAAGCATCCCCATTTCAGTGAACCTGCCCGCCTATGCCGAACCCGCCCAGCGCTATTGCCCCGCAGGGGTTTATGAGGTGGTCGAGGAGGAAGGGAAAGATGCGCGCTTCGTCATCAACTTCCAGAACTGCGTGCATTGCAAGACCTGTGACATCAAGGATCCGAGCCAGAACATCAACTGGGTCACCCCACAGGGCGGCGACGGACCCAACTATCCCAACATGTGAACCTGTCACCATTCGGTGATGTCGGGGGCGGTGCAGGCAATGGACCGCCCCCGCGCATGGACAGCGGGGCCTGCGCATACTAGGTTTCAGCATATCGCATGAAGACGAGGGCAGACGAGCTTGACATCCAGATCCTTGACCTTGACCGCCGCTCTTGTCCTGATGGTCGATGCAGTTGCACCGGCGATGGCAAATGATGGAGACATCGGGTCATATCTCGCCGGGCGCCAGGCACGTTTCGATCACGATTTCGAAGCGGCCGCACAGTATTTCACAAGGGCACTGACGCAGGATCCGTCAAATCCGCAAATTCTCGAAAGCGCGGTCGTGGCGCATCTGTCTCTTGGCCAGTTGGACAAGGCCCTGCCCATCGCCCGCAAGATCGAGGCGGATGAACTGCGCAGCCAGGTGGCGCAGATCGTCCTGATGGTCGATGAAATCGCGCGGGAAGACCACGACGCCGTGCTCACACGCATCGAGGAGGGTCGTGGCATCGGCATGCTGGCCGACGGGCTGATTGCCGGGTGGATATTGCGTGGCAAAGGCGACATGGAAGCGGCCCTTGCAAAGTTCGACACCGTGTCCGAAGAGCGTGGGTTGCGCAGCTTCGCGATGTATCACAAGGCCCTGGCCCTGGCCTCGGTGGGTGATTTCGAAACGGCTGATGGCATCCTCTCGGGGCAGACAAGCGGCCCGATGCAGCAGACCCGCCCCAGCACCATCGCACATGCTGAAGTGCTGAGCCAGCTGGGGCGCAATGACGACGCGGTTACCATGCTGAACGAGGTTTTCAGCGGCAACCTTGACCTCGAACTGATCGGCATTGCCGAACGTCTGGAGGCCGGTGAAACGCTGCCCTTCACACGTGTGCGCGGCGCAAAGGATGGTGCGGCCGAGGTGTTCTTCACCATCGGGCAGGCCCTCTCTCAGGACAGTACCGATGATTATGTGCTGATCTATGCCCGTTCCGCCATGCACCTGAACCCGGATCACGTCGAAGCGATCCTGATGACGGCCGAGTTGCTGGAAGCACTTGAGCGCTACGGGCTCGCCAATGACGTCTACAAGCACGTGCCGGTGGATCATCCAAGTTTCCACATCGCGGAGATGGGCCGCGCGGAATCCCTGCGCCGGGCCGGGCGGACGGAGGCCGCTGTCGAGGTGCTGGCGTCCCTCGCCAAGAGTTACCCCGACCTGCCCGCAATCCATGTGGCCGCCGGCGACATGCACCGTTTTCTCGAAGAATATGCCGATGCCGTGGCCGCCTATGACCGCGCCATCGCGCTTTACGAAGAGTTGGGCACGCCCCATTGGTTTGCCTATTATACCCGCGCGATCAGCAATGAGCGACAAGGCAACTGGGAACTGGCCGAACCCGATTTCCGGCGCGCCCTGGAATTGAACCCCGAGCACCCTCAGGTGCTGAACTATCTGGGCTATTCGCTGGTGGAAGAGCAGATCAAGCTTGATGAGGCGCTCGACATGATCGAGCGTGCGGTCGCCGCGCAGCCCGAATCCGGCTATATCGTCGACAGTCTGGGCTGGGTTCTCTATCGGCTGGGCCGTTACGAGGAAGCGGTCATACATATGGAGCGCGCGGTTGAGCTCGAGCCGGTTGATCCGGTCATCAATGACCATCTGGGCGATGTACTCTGGGCCGTGGGCCGCTATACCGAGGCGCGGTTCCAGTGGAAGCGCGCGCTTTCCTTTCTCGACGATGACATCCCCACCCCTGACATCGACCCGGCGCGCATCCGCCGCAAGCTCGAAGTGGGGCTCGATGTCGTGCTTGAGGAAGAGGGTGCCGAACCGCTGCGCGTGGCCGACGAGGATGGGTAAGTTCCTCGCCCCCGCGAAGGTCAATCTCGCTTTGCATGTCATTGGTCAGCGCGCCGATGGCTATCACCTGATTGATTCGCTTGTGATGTTTGCCGATTACGGCGATCGGGTTTCCGTCTCGTTGGCCGATGAAACGTCGCTCCAGGTCGAAGGCCGGATGAGCGAAGGGGTGCCCGTGGACGAAAGCAACCTCATGATACGCGCCGCGCGGCTGATGAATGTGCCCGTGGCGATGAAAGTCAAGAAGCGGCTTCCCCATGCGGCGGGTCTGGGGGGCGGGTCGTCCGACGCCGCGGCGGTTCTGACGGCGATATCGCTGATCACCGGCAAGGCGATCCCGGCCGAAGCGATAGAGCTTGGGGCGGATGTGCCTGTTTGTCTGGCCCGTTCGGCGGCGCGTATGCGTGGGATCGGTGAGAGGGTGGAGCCTGTGGCGGGCCTGCCCGCGCTAGAGGCGGTGCTGGTAAATCCGGGCCGGCCCGTGCCCACGGTCGACGTGTTCAGACATCTGCAGAAGCGCGACAATTCTCCCCTGCCCGAGAAACTGCCATCGGGCCTGAACGCGGTCGAGCTTGCAAGGTGGCTGGGTACGATGCGCAATGATCTGCAGGCCCCGGCGATGGCCGCGGCACCGGTGATCTCGCAGGTCTTCGATACCCTGTCGCGAACGCCGGGCTGCCTGCTCACCCGCATGTCCGGATCGGGCGGGACATGTTTCGGGCTCTACTCGGACAAGGAAACGGCCCGTTCGGCAGCGGGGCGCCTGCGTGAGCAGAACCCCGGCTGGTGGGTCACGGCGACCACGCTCAACGCATAAGTGGCCGTCGGCCAAGAGCATGTCGCGCCGGTTGAGGTTCATCTCCGCTCGGGCGTCCGCATGCCCTGTCGTCAAGCGAGACAGAAGCCGATCAGACGCACCATCCGCTAACTGACCCGCGCCACCACGTAATCAGCAAGCTCCAGCAGCATGTCCCGAAGAGGATGATCCGGCAGTTTGCCAAGGGCCACCTTTGCACTTTGGGCATATTGCAAGGCATCCTGCCGGGTCGCTTCGAGCGCGCCATGACGCTGCAAAAGGCGCAGCGCCTCTTCAAGATCACCTTCTCTCTGATCGCCCTTCTCGATGGTGCGGGCCCAGAAAGCGCGCTCCCCTTCATCGGCCTGTGCCACGGCCTTGATCACCGGCAAGGTGAGCTTCCGCTCGCGGAAATCATCGCCGACATTCTTGCCCGTTTTGCCAGCATCCCCCTGATAATCCAGCAGATCATCCACAATCTGGAAGGATATTCCCAGAGCATCGCCATAGGCGAAAAGTGCGTTCACCTGTTCCTCCGGCGCGCTGGCGATGACACCGCCCACCTCCGTTGCCGCAGAGAAAAGCGCGGCTGTCTTGCCCCGCACCACCTGAAGATAAATCGCCTCATCGGTGCGCAGATCGCGCGCGGCTGTCAGTTGCAGCACCTCACCCTCGGCAATCGTCGCCGACGCGTTGGACAGGATATCCAGCACCCGCAGCGAGCCGGTTTCAACCATGAGCTGGAACGATCGCGCGAAAAGGTAATCCCCCACGAGCACGCTCGACTTGTTGTCATATAGAAGATTGGCCGTGGGCCGCCCGCGCCGCTGGGCGCTTTCATCCACAACGTCGTCATGCAGAAGCGTTGCCGTGTGGATGAATTCCACCGTCGCGGCCAGATGCACGTCAAAAGGGCCGTCATAGCCACACATCTCGGCAGAGGCCAGCGTGAGCAACGGGCGCAGGCGCTTGCCGCCCGCTTCCACCAGATGGGCGGTGACTTCAGGAATGCGCGGCGCATGGCGCGACGCCATCCGCTCAGCGATGAGCGCGTTCACCTCGGTCATGCGCTGCGCCAGATGGGCCGCAAGCCGCTCATGCGGTTTGGTTGCCAGATCGTTCAATCTCATCACACTCCCGTCACTGGCGCTCGACAAATAGAACGCTCTGCCATTATCTCAGGATTATGAAATTGCTCATGCAGACCAACGACCCGACACAGATCGCCTTCGCCAAAG
>SLDH01000073.1 GCA_007125415.1 Roseovarius sp. | reverse complement strand
GTCGCGCCCAGATCATCGGCGATGAATGCGCGCAGATGGTCGGCATCGTAGGCGGCATCCTCGATCTTTCTTGCAATCTTGACGAGTTCGCCCGGCATTGACTGCCTTGCCTGTTCAAGACGCGGTCCGTTCGTTACTGTGAAGCAGAAGGGCACAACCCGCCTGATGCTGGTTGCAAGTATAAAAAATCCTATGGGTGTGTACGCGATTGCAGCGGCAAAAGCTGGCCATGGATGAACAGGCCCGGCGTGCCGTAACTCTCGTCGATGTGGATATCGGCACTCTGGCCGATGCGGCTATTTTGGTTGTCGGCTGACGCTCCTATCGGATCGCCCGCGCCGGGGCGTCGCGCGATGTCATGTTGCCCAGGACAAAGGCAAGGGTCGCCGCGGCGATCAGCGCGGTGGCATGGGCGTCCGCCTGCGCCTCGCGGGCATCGAGAAGCGCACTGTCGGCGACAGATACCGCCGTCAGCGTGCCAAGGCCGTTGCGATAGGCCTCGAATGTTGCGTCAAAGCTCGTCTGAGCGGCCCTGCGCAATTCGCTTGCCGCCTCATATGCGGCCAGCGCGGATCTCAGTGCTGTGTTGGCAAGGATGATCTCGCGGCTTGCGGCGTTGGTGACCTGTTCGTAAGTCGCACTTGCCAGCTCGGTTGCGGACTCGGCCTGACGCAGGCGGTTTTCGCGGATCTGCCCGTCATAGAGGGGAAGGCTCAAACCAAGAAAAACACCCGTTCCCGCACCCTGCACCCCCAGACCGGGCAAGGATCCGGTCTGGATCCGGCCGCTATTGGCTGCGGCCACGGCCCCAAGATAGACCTTCGGAGAAAACGACGCCTCGACCGCGCGCTGGTTGCTTTCGCTGGCCTTTACCGCCGAATAGGCGGCCAGAACATCGGGTCTGCGGGCCAGGGCTTCGCGAACGAGCCTGTCACCTGCCACGGCCTGCGCGCGCGGCAGCCGTCGCGTCGTGGCGGTTTTCACTCTTATATCGGATGACGGCGCGACACCGACCGCGCCAAGCAGATCCTGATAGGCGTCATTCAGCCGATCCTCGGCCATGACCAGCCGGAATTTCGACTGCGCGACAAGCTGGTTGGCCTGTGCGGTCTCGAGGCTGGTGCCCAGCCCGCTTCTGAACCGCTCTTCCGCCGCCTCCTGCAACTCGAGGCTGTTTCTGCGTGTCTGCCTTGCAATGTCCAGATGCGCCTGCGCCGCGCCGTGGAGATAATAGGCGCGGGTGATGTTGTAGATCAGGGCCTGATGCGTTGCGTTGAACTTAACATTGGCCGCAAGGGCGATCTCCTCGGCTGCGTCCTTCAGGGCCTGCCTTTCGCCAAAATCGAAGATCAGCCACGCCAGGGTAAGATTCGGCACGACAGCCCGCGAGGTGGTGCTGACATAATCGGTACCCCCTGTCAGCGTCGGCAGCGGTGTGACGATATCCTGCACACCGCCGACGATGTTGGCCGTGATCACCGGCAGGAAGGTGCCCTCGATGATCCCGACCCCCGCTGCGGCCTGCCTGGCCTCTTGCCAGGCAATGCGCGTTGCCGGATTGCTGCGCTGCCCCAGATCGATCAGTTCCGGCAGCCCCAGCGCGCCGCCAGGCTTCACAGGAGCGGCGGTTTCGACATCCGCGATGTCACGACGAACGGAAAAGTCACCGCCGGTATCGCCTTCGGGCGCCCATGGCTGATCGGGTGAAGCGGATGTCCTGACCGCGCTTTCGGAGGTTGTGCATTGCGAGAGGATCAGCGCGATGCCGGCCAGCGTGATGCAGTGCAGCGGCTTTGATCCAAAGCAGGTCCTGAACACATTCACACTCCGAGCAGATTCAGCCATGAGTGTGTCAGCGTGGGCAAAACGATGCAACGCCGAATACGGCCCGCTGACACTTCGCCAGAGGCCCTCGCACCTAACAGGCTGCTGAAAGAGTGCCTCACTCATGCCTTCAAACCTATTGAGCCGGAAACCTGTTCCGCGCCACGCCGGCCCCCGGGCGGCCAGATGCAGCCCGAAGTTACGTTCTTCTTTCCTGAACTCATCATTTTCGCCCTTTCACCATCTGCCATGTCAGCTATCATTCCGCCTGTCGAAAGCAGCAGAAGCCGCGCCATGATGGTATCGGGATCGGCGAGGGAGGGACAAACCGGCATGATACATCCCACTCTCGCGCTGGAGATGACAGCCGCGCCCTCGGTTGCCATGTTCGGCAGCTACTTTCCCGCATGGCTCATCAGCCTTGCCGCTGCCGTGGTCGCGACCGTGCTGCTGCGGGTCATCTTCGTGTGGATCGGGCTGGACGATATCCTGCGCTGGCGTGTCCTGACCTATCTGAGCCTTGTGCTGCTGCTCACGGTCGTCATCTCCGCGCTGGTTTTCGGAAGGTGAAGCATGGCTGAGGGCAACAAACGCGCGCTTGTAATCATCGGAGGGCTGATCAGCACCGCCATCATTCTGGCCGGAGCCGCTGCGGGCTATCACAGCTATGTCGAGGGGCGCGACAACCCGATGACGGATGATGCCTCCGTCGAAGCCGAGATCAACCGGATGGCCGCCGGCGTGCCGGGGCGGATCAAGGCGATGCATGTGCGCGAAAACGCTACCGTCGCAGCGGGCGACCTGCTGTTCGAGCTCGATGCCACAGCCTATGAACTTGCCGTTGCGCAGGCGCAGGCCGATCTGGAAATGGCGCAGGCCGCCGCGCGGGACCGGACACGCGGCATTGCAGCAGAGCGGGCAAATGCTGAAATCGCCATCGAGCAGGTCGAGCGCGCACGCAACAATCTGGAACTGGCAACCCAATCCTACGAGCGCCTGGTGCCGCTCGAGGCGCGCGGCTTCGTCTCACAGCAGCAGCTGGACGATGCGCGCACGCTCAAACTCGGTGCCGAGGTGAGCCTGCGCGAAGCCGAGCGCCAGCGCGAAGCGGCCGAGGCGCTGATCGGTGATGCGGAGGCAACCGCGGCGCTGATCCGTGCCCGCGAGGCGGCCCTCGCCCTTGCCCGGCACGAATTGTCGCAAACGTTGGTGCGCGCGCCCGAGGCGGGGCGCATCGTCGGGCTGACGGCGAATGATGGCGATTATGTGCTCCCCGCGCAAACCCTCTTTTCGCTGATCCGCACCGATGAATGGTTCGTCAACGCCAGCTTCACGGAAACGACATTGTCGCGCATCTCGGCAGGGGCCTGCGCCACCATCTTCGTGCTGAGCGACCGCTCGGTGCCGATCCGCGGTGTGGTTGAAAGTGTGGGCTGGGGCGTTGCCTCACCGGACCTGATCAACCTGCCGGTGGGCCTGCCCATCGTGCCGAGATCGCTCGATTGGGTAAGGGTGCAGCAACGGTTTCCCGTTCGCATCCGGCTGACCGATCCGCCGCCCGATCTGATGCGTGTGGGGGCCTCGGTCATCGCCACGGTGCACGCAGCCGATGATGATTGCTGACAGGCCGCTCACCGCGCTTCTGGAACAGGCCTGGCGCGATCTGCAACCCTTCGACGGGCGGCTCGCGCTGACCTGGCGGGTTGCGCTGGTCTGTGCGCTTGTCACCGGCATGGCCATGGTGTTCCGGGTGCCCGAGGCCGCGATCAGCTGTTATCTGGTGATCTTTCTGATGAAAGAGGACGCGGTGACGAATTGCGTCATGGGCATCGGGGTGATCCTGCTCGCGGCGCTGGTGGTGTTTCTGATGATTCCGGTGATCAATGTCGCGCTCGACAGCCCGGCCATGCGGCTGGGGATCATCTTTGGCGTCTCCTGTGTCTTTCTTTTTCTCGCATCGGCCACGCCAATGGGCGAACAGGCGGCCATCGTCGCGCTGATCGTGGCCTTCATCATGACGCTCGTGACCTATATCCCGGTGGGCCAGATCGCCGATCAGGGCCTTCTGGCGGCATGGAAGATGGCTTCTTTGCCGATGGCGGTGATGATCCTCTTCAGCCTCGCCTTCGGCACACCGGCACAAACACTTGTGCGCCGCCTGATCGTGAAGCGGCTCACATCTGCGGCCGAAAGCCTCGAAGCAGGGGCAGAAACGCCACAGACCACCGAACTGCTCGGAGAGGGGAATGCGGCGTCCCGCGCGCAGATGCAACTTGTCCGCGCCCTGCATCTTGTCCCGAAGCAAAACTCGACCTGGCTGCGCGGCGCGGTGGAAACGAGCTATCTGCTGATGCTCGCCGCACCAGTGCCGCAAGAGGCGCTACGTCCCGCGGAACGCCATGCGATTGCCACGGCCATGCGCGATGCCGCCCGCGCCATTGCCCGGGGCGAGCGCCCCCCGCCGCCGGCCTTCGACACCCTTCCCGAGATCGCCCGCCCGCTTGAGCAGGGGCTTGCCGCCCTTGCCGATCCCGAAGGCGGCACCCTGCCCGCGCCCGAACCCGCGCCCTTCCTTGCGCCCGATGCGTTCAGTGATCCGAAGCATCAGCGCTACGCGATCAAGACCTCTGTCGCGGCGGTGATCTGTTATCTCATCTATACCGGTCTTCAATGGGATGACATTCATACCGCATTGATCACCTGTTATGTCGTCGCCCTCGGCACGACCGGCGAGACCATGCGCAAGCTGACCCTGCGCATCACCGGCTGCCTGATCGGCGCCGGCATGGGCGTCGCGGCACTGCTTTTCGTGATGCCCTGGCTCACATCGGTGGGTGGGCTGATGATCCTTGTTTTCTGCGGCGTTCTGGTGGCGGGATGGGTCTCTTCGGGCAATGAACGCATATCCTATGCCGGTGTGCAGATCGCGCTTGCCTTCCTGCTGACCGTCCTCAACGGGTTTGGGCCGAGCTTCGAATTTTCCCAGGCCGGAAGCCGCATCATGGGAATTCTCGTGGGATTGTTCGTGATCTCGGTGATCTTCACGCAATTCTGGCCCACCAGCATCTCGGGGAAGATCCGCGAGGAAATCGAGGATATCACCGGTCGCCTGCTCCAGCTTGCCAAGCAGCCACGCGCCGCAAGACTGAACGATCTTTCGACAAGCGAGCATGTCCAGACAGCCCTTGAGGAGTTGCAGAACGCCATCCTCACAGCCAGCTTCGAGCCGCGCCACCAGCGCCTGGCCGCCGACACCCTTGCGCAATACCGCGAGGCTTGGTCAACACTGGCCGCCCTTCACAACACCGTC
The DNA here is from genome assembly GCA_007125415.1 of Roseovarius sp. Lineage (GTDB taxonomy): Bacteria > Pseudomonadota > Alphaproteobacteria > Rhodobacterales > Rhodobacteraceae > Roseovarius. The sequence goes on along the minus strand of SLDH01000073.1, from coordinate 3,715 downwards.
CGTTTCGAGCCCGAGGTTTCAGAGGCGGCGCTCGACTGCCTTCGCCGATACGCCCGGCGTGACGGAAAAGCCGGAGATACCGGCGCAGGGCTCTGAAGCGGCAGGATGGCGCAGGCTTCCAAATCGGCTGGACCTCGCCTATCAATGACGGCACAAGCCCATGGCCGATCAATCCTTACACGCTGCGAGACATTCCATGACCTTTGACCGAACCGTCAAGATCGCCCCCTCCATTCTCAGCGCGGATTTCGCCAATTTCGGTGCCGAGATCCGTGCCATCGAGGCACAGGGTGCGGATTGGGTCCATGTGGATGTGATGGACGGGCATTTCGTGCCGAATCTGACTTTCGGCCCTCCTGCGGTCAAGGCGTTTCGCCCCCATGTGAAGACCTTCATGGATGTCCATCTGATGATCTCGCCTGTCGATCCCTATATCGAGGCCTATGCCGACGCCGGTGCAGACATGATCACGGCGCATGTGGAGGCCGGGCCGCATGTGCACCGCACGATGCAGGCGATCAAAGCCACGGGCAAGATGGCAGGCGTGGCGCTCAATCCGGGCACCCCGGCCGAGGCGGTCGCACCCCTGCTCGATCTGGTGGACATGGTGCTGGTGATGACGGTCAACCCTGGCTTCGGCGGGCAGAGCTTCATCGAAAGCGGGGTGGAGAAGACCCGGCAGATTCGCGAGATGATCGGCAATCGCCCCGTGCATATCCAGATCGATGGCGGGGTGACACCACAGACCGCGCCGCTGGTGGTGGAGGCGGGTGCGGATGTGCTGGTCGCGGGGTCGGCGGTGTTCAGGGGCGGATCGGTGGACCGCCCGGATGTCTATGGCACCAACATGGCGGCAATCCGCGAGGCCGTTGGCTGATCGCTATTGTCTGAAGGTTACCGAGAAAGTCCCGAAGGTGCCGTGTCGGGGCTTGCGGACACCAATGATGGCTTGCCGTAAAGCAAATCAGACCGCGATATTGTCGATCAGGCGGACGCCGGCCAGCCATGCCGCCGCGAAAAGACGCGCCGGGCGTGTAGGCTTGTCCAGCAGGCGCAGATCATCCGCCGCGCGCAGATCCAGATAGTCGACACGGCCGAAACCGGCCTTGTCCAGCCGGTCGAGTGCGGCATCGCGCATGGTTTCGAAATCCTCATGGCGATGAAGACCTTCGGCGATCCGTTCCATTTCCTCGTGCAGCACCGGCGCGCGCGTGCGGGCGCGATCGGACAAAAGCAGGTTGCGCGATGACATGGCCAGACCATCGATTTCACGAATCGTCGGGCAGCCATGCACGATCACCGGCAGATCGAGATCCTGCGCGAGCCGCGTGACCACCTGCAATTGCTGGTAATCCTTTTCGCCAAAGAAGGCATCCGTGGCCGATGTCTGGGTGAAGAGCTTGGTCACGACCGTTGCCACCCCATCGAAATGCCCCGGCCGATGCACGCCGTCCATCACCTCCGTCAGCCCGGCCACCGAGACTGTCGTGGCAAAGCCCGAGGGGTAGATCTGCGCCACATCCGGGCAGTAGATCGCATCGATCTCGAAGCGCTCAAGCTTGCGGGCATCCTCCGCCTCGGTGCGGGGATAGGCCGCGAGATCATCCTGCGACGTGAATTGCCGGGGATTGACGAAAATCGTCACGATCACATGATCGCAGACGGCCTTCGCGGCCGCCACCAGCGAGAGATGCCCGTCATGCAAGGCCCCCATCGTGGGCACAACGCCGATCCGGGCCCCGTTCATCTGCCAGGGTCGCGTGATGGCCCGCAACGCCGGCAGGCTGCGCAGAATGGCCGGTGTCATCCGGGCGCCTTGTCGGAGAATGTATGTTCCGCAGCCGGGAAACGACGCGCCCGCACCTCATCGGCATAGGCATTGATGGCCGCCTGCACGTCTTCCCCGAGCGAAGCGAACCGCTTGACGAATTTTGGCTTGAACGCGGTGAAGAGCCCCAGCATGTCATCGACGACAAGGATCTGCCCGTCACAATCAGGCGAGGCCCCGATCCCGATGGTCGGGATCGGTATAGCCTGAGTGATCTCCCCGGCCAGACCTGCATGCACCTTCTCGAGCACCACGCTGAAGGCTCCGGCCTCGCTCACGGCGCGCGCATCGGCGCGCAGCCGGTCCGCTGTGCCATCGCGGCCCTGCACCTTGTAGCCGCCAAGCGTGTTGATGGACTGCGGCGTGAGGCCGATATGCGCCATGACGGGCACGCCGCGCGCCACGAGAAAGGCGATGGTGTCGGCCATATGCGTGCCACCCTCCAGCTTCACGGCGGCGCAGCCGGTCTCGCGCATCAGCTTTGCGGCGTTGCGAAAGGCCTGCTCGGGGCTCTCTTCATAGCTGCCGAAGGGCATGTCGATCACCAGCATCGAGCGCTCAAGGCCGCGCGCCACGGCGCGCCCATGCATCTGCATCATCTGCATCGTCACACCCAGTGTCGACGGCAAGCCATGCAGCACCATGCCGACACTGTCGCCCACGAGCACGAAATCGCAGATCCCGTCCATCATCTGCGCCATGGGTGTTGTATAGGCCGTCAGGCTGACGATGGGTGTGCCGCCCTTCATGGACCGGATATCATCCGGCAGCGGCGATGTCTTGCGGGCGGTGGCGCTCATCCGAGGCTCCGATCTGTCATGTCTGCGCAGCGCTCTCTAGCAAGTGGTCGCCCGGAAATCCATAGACCTTGACCCGCCGCAACGATTGCCCGGGCGCCACCGCGCCCCTGCCCTTCCGAAGAGTTGATCAATTCGATGGGGTCCACGCCTTTCAATCCGCCGTGAATGCGCTAGACATTCGGGAGAGCGAGGACCGGTCCCGCCGATCCTGAGCCCAGATCGAAAGCGGTGCCCTTGCGACCTCTGTTTTGCCTTTTCGCCCTCACACTCGGATTGTCCCTGCCGCTGGCGGCAAATGAACAGAATGCCGCCGACCGGTCAGACATCATCCGCCTGCTTGCGCGCATGACCGAGTTCATGCCGGTGGAGCGGGAGTTTCGGGCCCTGGGCTTCGAGGGGGAGAACCTCGAACTGGCGATGGAGCAGCACCGGCGCGTCTTCGCCGACCCGGAAATCGCGGCCTATGTGGCAGACCGGTTGATCGCCCTCCATGAGGGCAGGCTGCCCATGCCGCGCGAGGCCGGTGGCCTGCTCGGTCCGCTTGTGGACCGTGGTGTGGGGCACCTGCCGCGCGCGGACCTGATCTATTTCTACAAGGTGGAAAACACCATCTTCAATGCGCTGCCCAAGCGAGAATGCGGGCTCGTGGTGAAACGCCGCCTTTCCGAGCAGCGGCTTGCGGATGCCACGGCGCGGCTGGCCGCACGGCTGAACACACCGGCCCTGCGGGAGTATTACCGCATCCAGTACCGCGCCGCTCAACTGGGACTGACCCATGAGATGATCCGGCTGAGCCCGGAGGAGAATGCGCGGATCGAACGGCTGATCGGCGACAGGATCTTCGAAGATGCCGAAGGCGAGGAAATCAGGAACCTGATCCGCATTTTCCAGAATCCCCGCCGCACCACCAACCGGCAGGCCTGCAGGGCGGGCCGTACCATCATGAACAAGGTAATGATGCTGGAGGGCCGCGACCTGCAGGACGCATTGATCTATTTCAGCACACCCTGAACCATGGCACGGCTGAGGATCACCAACCGGGAGGCGCGCAAGCTCTGGAGCCATGGGTTGTCGGGTCCGCTCGATG
>SLDH01000113.1 GCA_007125415.1 Roseovarius sp. | reverse complement strand
CGCGTCTCAACAGTGTGTCTTCGGCAAGATTCCGTCGCATGGTCACTTCATCCGTTTCAATCTGCCACAGAGCTTCATCCGCGCATGGGATGATTGGCTTCAGAACGCTCTGCTCTCGGCACGCGAGAAATTGGGCGGCGATTGGGAAGGACTTTACATGTCCGCCCCGATATGGCGTTTTTCACTGCCCGCCGGAATGGCGGGCCCGCAGAGCATCAGTGGCGTGCTGATGCCTTCGGTTGACAGGGTGGGGCGGCAATATCCGCTGACGCTGGCGCTGACCGCACCGGCAGGCGGCACCGCGCTTCGGCATTTCGGCAATCTGGCGCTCTTCGAGCGGCTGGAGGCTATCGCCCTGGAGACGCTGGATCAGGATCTGCACCGCGAGGCGCTGGCCGATGCGCTTTCCGCGCTGAATCTGGAAACACCGCCGTCACCACCGGGACCCGGCGATGTCTATAGGGGTGCTGTCGCCCCTGAAGCGATCCTGGCGGCCAGCCGGGTCGAGCAGATGTTTGACGAGGTTGCACTCTGGACATCCGACATCGGGGATGATCACCGCATGTTGCTGACCAGAACATTGCCGGACAACGCGCAATTCGCGGCGCTTTTCGACCCTGGTGCTTCGCTTTGGCAAGGCGCTGTGCCACAGGCGGCAATCGCATGATGACGGGAACGCGGATCCGCTTCTCCGCGACTACGCATGTCGGATACAAGCGCACGGTGAACGAAGATGCGATCCTCACCCTGCCCGATCAGCGGATCTGGGTCGTTGCAGACGGAATGGGGGGGCATGACGCCGGCGATTTCGCCTCGCACACTGTTGTCGACTCGATCGCGATGATACATCCCGACCTGCCGCCCCAGGAGTTGATCCGTGCCGTGCGGCAGGCGCTCGGCCATGCGCATGAGTTGATCCTCGCCGAGGCGCAGGCACGCGGCGGCGCAACAATCGGGACAACGGTGGTCGCCTTCCTGATCGCCAATGGCCATTTCGCCGCCTTCTGGGCCGGAGACAGCCGCCTCTACCGCCTGCAACCGGGGGCTTCGATCGAGATGCTCACCACGGATCATTCGATGGTTGCCGGTCTCGTGCTGGAGGGGCAGATTTCGTGGGACGAGGCTGAGTTTCATCCGCAAGCCAACACTGTCACCAGAGCCGTCGGGGTTGGGGAAACGCTGGAGCTTGACAAGATCCGCGGCGAGCTTTCCAGCGGAGACCGGTTTCTGATCTGCTCGGACGGATTGAGCAAATACGCTTCTTTCGATGTTCTGGAGCGGGTGCTTTCCTCTGAGCCGATCGAAACGGTTGCGGATCGGCTGCAACAAATCGCGTTGGACGGTGGCGGGGCGGACAACATATCGGTCATCGTGATCGACGTTCTTTGATGTCTGGCAGCCGCCAGCCTGCCTTCCGAGGGGACGAAAGGCACTCTTTCAAAACGGCCGTTCACATGTTGTCTCCTTTGGAAATTGTGTTCGATCAGGCCGCTGAAAAGTGCCGGACTTCTCCCTCCAAGCACCTTGAGCCGGAAAACCGTTCCGCGCCACGCTCGCCCCACCGTCTCGCCCGGGCGGCACCCGACCCTCCTCCCGGGAGGGCGCTTTACGACGTTGCAAAAAGCACAATGGTCGGAGGGTCTTGGCTGCCGTAAAGCGCCGTTGCTCCGGCGTTCCGAGGCGCCCGTCCAGGGTCGGGCACCACCCTCTTCTTGCCTTAGAAACAGAGTGGGAAAAAGTTTCCCTCGCTCTTGCAGCCCCTGTTCATTTTTCGGCAGCCTGATATACGACGAGGCGGCAGTTTGATTGCTGATCGGTCATCCTGGTCACATGGCTGGCACGACAAGGGCAAATGAGAACGCGTGAAGAGGAGTGCTTCGATGGAAAAATTCACCAGGCTCAGCGGCATTGCGGCGCCCTTGCCGCTGATCAATGTCGATACGGACATGATCATCCCCAAGCAGTTTCTCAAGACAATCAAGCGTTCGGGGCTGGGTGTGAACCTCTTTGACGAGATGCGCTATGATGATGAGGGCCGCGAGATCCCCGATTTCGTGCTCAACAAGCCGCAATATCGCAACGCGGAAATCCTTGTCGCCGGCGACAATTTCGGCTGTGGCTCGAGCCGTGAGCATGCGCCCTGGGCGATCAAGGATTTCGGTATCCGCTGCGTTATCGCCCCCAGCTTTGCCGATATCTTTTTCAACAACTGCTTCAAGAACGGCATTCTGCCCATCACATTGCCGCAGGAGCAGGTGGACGTTCTGATGATAGACGCCGAAAAAGGCTCGAACGCGCGCATCGAGGTCGATCTGGAAGCGCAGACGATCACCACATCCGATGGTGAGGTCTTCCCCTTCGAGGTGGACGCGTTCAAGAAGCACTGCCTGCTCGAAGGCCTTGATGACATCGGCCTCACGATGGAGAAGGCAAGCGCGATAGACAGCTTCGAGGCGCGCAGCAGCAGCGAGCGCCCCTGGGTCTGAAACAGGCCGCGATAGCCTGTCCCGCTTTCACGCCCCGGCATCTTTTGATTAACAATCTGTTTCGGGAAGGGGTTGTTGCCTCGCGGTGAGATTTACCCGGAAGCGTAGCCTGCGTCCTTGAAGTGGTCGGTGTGCGCGTCGGGCGTGACGCGGTTGAGAACCGTTCCGACGGAGCGCCATGGCGTGCCGCGCGGGCGGGGTGCTGCGGCGCGCATCCGATGTACGGTCCTGGCGAAAGGCTGTCCGATCGGGTTCGGGTCGGGGCCTCATGGCAATTCGCGTCTGACTGGGTTCACCTCTTCCCGATAACAGGGCTTGCGCCCGCCTCGGGGCGGGCGGGCGGGCGCATGCCCGGGCCGCGCCCGACCCTCCCCCGGGAGGGCGCATTGCGACGTTGCAAAAAGCTCAACATTCGGAGATATTTGGCGACCATAAAGCACCGCAGCCCCGGCGTGGTGAAGCGCCCACCCAGGGTCGGGCGCGTCCCTCTGCGCATCGACTCGGCAATGGGAGAAGAACAGTTTCCCGGTAAAGTTTCAGTCGTTTCCCTTTTTCAGCAGCCTGCTAAAAGGGCTCGCCGGCCTGTCACCGCACGAGGCGCGCGCTATTTGAGCAGAGAGGCTATACCGGGCAAGGGGTGAAGGGCGTGGTGCAGCGGCTTGGAAAACGCGATCTCGGTTTGGCGATTCTCGCCTGCCTGATGATTGCCGGCGCGCTCTATGTGCTCGAGGCGGCGCGCGCTGGCGTGAGCATAACGCAGATGCAGGTGGGGGATACGCCGATCACCTCTTATGTGGCGCCGGGTGCTGACGGGCCTGCGGTGGTGATCGCCCACGGGTTTGCCGGGTCGCGCCAGATGATGCAGGGCTATGCGCTGCCGCTGGCGCAGGCCGGGTACCATGTCCATGCGTTCGATTTTATGGGGCATGGCCGCCATACCCTGCCCATGTCGGGCGATGTCACCGTGATCGAAGGGACAACCCAGCGCCTCATGGCGCAAACCGAAGCGGTGATGGATGCGGTGGCACAGGATGAGTCGGCCATCTCGCTTTTGGGCCATTCGATGGCCACCGATGTTCTGGTGCGCGTGGCCGCCGAACGGCCCGATAGCGGCCCGCTGGTGCTGATCTCGGCCTTCTCGCGGGTCATAGATGCCACCCATCCTGCCAGCCTGCTCATGATCACCGGCGCTTGGGAGCCGGGTCTGCGTGATTTCGCGCTGGAGGCTGCGCGCATGGTCTCCCCTGAGGTGAGCGAAGGCGAGACCGCGCGCGCGGATCACATAACGCGCCGCGCGGTCATCGCACCACATGCCGAGCATGTCGCCGTCCTGCACAGCCGCACGGGCCGGGCCGAGGCGCTGGACTGGCTGAACGAGAGCTATGGGCGCGATACCGAAGCCACGATCCTGCCGACGGGTTGGGCCATTCTGGCCTTGCTGGGCGGGCTCGTGCTGCTTTTCCTTCCCGTCGCGCGGCAATTGCCTGCGCATGGCGTGCCCGCTGCCCCGGCGGGCAAGGGCCGGATCGCGCTGGCGGCGCTGCTGCCCGCCGTGCTGGCGCCGCTGCTGGCTGTGCCGCTCAATCCGGGGCTGTTGCCGGTGCTGGTTGCGGATTATCTCGCGCTGCATCTGGCGATTTTCGGTCTCGTCCAACTGGCGCTCCTGCGGTTCTGGCGTATCCCGCTTGGCCCGATGCACTGGCAATCGGCCGGTCTGCTCTTGCTCTGGTGCATCCTTTTCGGCATCGCACTTGACCGCTATGCCGCGAATTTCTGGCCCGTCGGCACGCGGCTCTGGATCATCAGCGCCATCGCGCTTGGGGCCGTACCGGCGATGCTTGCGGATGCACGGCTGACCCATCTTGCCAGCCTGCCGGTGCGTATCGCCCTGCGCGGGGCGTTCCTGCTCTCTCTGGGGCTGGCTGTGGCGCTTGATTTCGAAGCGCTCTTCTTTCTGTTGATGATCGCGCCGGTGATCGTGCTCTTCTATCTCGTCTTCGGCACGATGGGCCGTCAGACATCCGCGCGCGGTGGCCCGCTTGCCCCCGGGCTCGTTCTGGGGCTTGTGCTCGCCTGGGCGCTGGGCGTCAGCTTTCCGCTCTTTCAGGCATGAGGCGACCATCTCCGGTGCCGCCACAGGGTTCTTGCAAAGCAGGCCGCGCTTCTGTATCGCGACGTCGTGTCGGAGTGTAGCTCAGCCTGGTAGAGCACTGTCTTCGGGAGGCAGGGGCCGGAGGTTCGAATCCTCTCACTCCGACCATTGGTTTTCGGCGCCTTATCCGTTCATTTCCTGCCCGCGCGCATAGATGTCCTCGTAGCGGATGATGTCATCCTCGCCCAGATAGGCGCCGGTCTGGACCTCGATCAGGACCATCGGCACCTTTCCGGGGTTTTCCAGCCGGTGTTTCGCGCCGAGCGGAATATAGACCGACTGGTTCTCGGTCAGCAGTTGCACCTCGTCGTCCACGGTGACCTGCGCGGTGCCCGCAACCACGATCCAGTGTTCCGAGCGGTGGTGATGACTTTGCAGCGAGAGCGCGGCCCCGGGATGCACATGGATGCGCTTCACCTGAAAGCGGTCGGCCAGAACGAGGGTTTCGAACCAGCCCCAGGGGCGATGATCGACGGGGAAATGCTGGGCCTGTTTGGCACCCCGCGCCTTGAGCACGCGCACCGCCTCCTTCACATGCTGGCTATCGGCCATATCGGCCACCATGACCGCATCGCGCATGGCCACGGCGACCGTGTTCTTCAGGCCGATCCCCACCAGCTCGATCTCGTCGGTCTCCGAGCGCAGCAATGTGTTCTCACAGTCAAAGCCCGTGGTATGCTCGGAAAAGGCATTGCCCTTCTCGTCCCGGGGGCTCTCCTGCCAGACCGATTCCCAACTGCCCAGATCGGACCAGTGCCCGTCGAAGCGCACAACGCTGACATTCTCCGCCTTTTCCATCACCGCGTAATCGATGGACTCCTCGGGCACCGCATCCCAAAGCGCCGCATCGGGCCGGGTAAAGCCCAGGTCCGCCGCGCCCGCCTCCAGCGCGGTCCGCACGGTTTGCAGGATCGCGGGCGCGTGGGCCTCGAAGGCCGCAACCAGCGTATCGGCCCGCGCCAGAAAGACGCCTGCATTCCAAAGATAGGCAGGATCCTCCAGCAGCGCCTCGGCGCGCCGGGCGTCGGGCTTTTCGATGAAGCGATCGAGCCGGTGCACGCCGGGATGGGTCTGCTCGCCCGCCTCCAGCCAGCCATAGCCCGTTTCCGCCCGGCTGGGCGCGATGCCGAAGGTCACGATCCTGCCTTCCCTGGCGGCGACATGCGCGCGCTCGACCGCAGCGCAAAAGGCGCCCGGATCGGAAACCGCATGATCCGACGGCACCAGCAGGATCACCGCCTCCGGATCGCCGCCAGCCACCGTCAGCGCGGCCGCGATGGCGGCGGGGGCGGTGTTGCGGCCATCGGGTTCGATGAGAATGCTGGCCGGCTGAATGCCCACAGCGTCCAGCTGCTCGGTGACGATGAAGCGGAAATCATGGCCCGTCACCACAACCGGATCCGCAAAGCCCGCTCCGGTGAAGCGCCGGGCCGAGGCCTGAAACAGGCTGATCTCGCCCACGACATCGGTGAACTGCTTGGGAAAACTCTTGCGGGACAGCGGCCACAGACGGGTGCCGGATCCGCCGCACAGAAGGATGGGAGTGATCATGGGTTCTGGTCCTGTTTGCTTGTTTGAATGGCATCAATAATGAGGGTCTCGCAGGTCTCGTAAAGCAGCTTGTCCCATGCGGTAAAGCTGTCGAAAATGCGCCGCTGGTCCGGTGTCAGCTCCGCAACCGCGCTGTCATAGCGCCCGGGATCGGGCGAGACATTGGCCCGCGCCACAACCGACGCTTCCGGAAGATAGCCTTCAGCCACCAGACGGGCCGTGAACGGCATGACCTTCTTGCTGAACACATCCCGTGGCCGGATGATGATTGTCATGTTGGCCGGGATCGCACAGTTCACAGTTCGACGGCAGCCTGTAAGACGAGCGGGTGAAACTCGGCTCAGCCGCAATGCGGGGGCGTGGGAAAAACCCGGCTGACAACCTGCTCACCGCACGAAAACAGACAAGTTCGCATCAAGGGTCATAGAGGCCGTGAACGAAGGCCGCTCCCGCTGCCGGATCACACGCGACCTCGAAAGCTCGCGAAATACCGTCATTGTATCGCAAAATGGCACCGACAGAGTTTCTCTTGATGCGATCCTGCCCCCGGACGGAAACCAGCCCCTTTCTGTCGCTGTCAAAATGCATATACTCCGAATATCTTGCGCATTCACAAAGCAATGCGTTCGGGTCGGGAGCAGGGCTTGAACAATCCATCGAAATTGGCATCGCCATTCCGGCTTGGGCAGCGCATCTTCCCGGCAGGCAGATCTGGGACGACATGATTCATGCCGATAGCGCGCCTTCCCAACCAAAAGCTGATATATTTTGCCCATGTGCCGAAATGCGCGGGAACAACGGTCGAAACCTATCTGGGCGCACGCTTCGGCCCACTTGGCCTCTTGGATTCGCGGTTTGCCAAGCGTCCTCTTCAGGAAGCATGGTCCCTGTCGCCGCCGCAGCATATGCCAGAACCCGTGCGTCGGGATCTGTTGCCTGACACATTGTTCGACGCGCTGTTCGCAACAGTACGCCATCCCGCCACACGGCTGCGCAGCGTGTTCCTGTTCCAGCGGGAGATCGAAAGGGCGATACCGCAGAAAACCTCATTTCCTGGCTGGATCGGGACGCTGGCCCGCAGCCTCGCAACCGATCCATATGCCCTGCATGGCCACCTGCGCCCGATGAACGAATACGTTCCCCGCGAGGCCCGCGTCTTCAGGATCGAGAACGGTCTCGCGCCGTTGGTGAGCTGGCTTGACGAACTGGCGCAAGAAGAGAACCCGGAGTGCAGTGTAAAGCACATGAATGTCACCTCCGAGCGGATCGCAAAGAGCCTGCCAGCGGGCCGCAAGCCGCCGACCATACAATTGAACAAACCCGTGCTCGAGCGGATCAGCGAGATCTATGCAGCGGATTATGATCGTTTTGGTTATGATCTGACTCCGCCTTGAGGGTGTCGACTCATGGACAGAGTCTTGATTCAAGGCACGAAACGGCGGTGGGTTCATGGCCTCGGATTTATGGCTCAGTGACGAGCAGTCAAAGAAGATCAGGCCCTTAATGCCGAACACGTTTCGTGGATTTCATTGAGCAGATGATCTTCGGCTACTGTCAGGGGGCGACTTTGCCTGCAAAGCCGCTACCGCTGATCAGATCTGCCCCAGCGCGCAGATTTTCGAGGCGTGGGCTCAGGATCGCGCCGGCCTTTCGGCTCCGATGGTCAACGCGCGCCATGGCAAGGCACATCGGATCGCGGCAAATGGAGCGAAAAAGCTGCGGAGAAAGCTGAGCCATCGGTCGCATCGGGCACCTCGGCTTCATCGGTTTTCATGCTACGCGGGGAATTCGAGCGCGGCGCCATGTCTTAGAATTGCGGTCATTGCCGTGCTGTAATTTTCCCGGTCGCCCGGATGCGTATCGCCTTCATGCATCACAAGGCCGTCCAGAAGGCGAAATTCCGTACGCCCCCCCTGCCGCGCCCGGACAATGACGAGGCGTGCCGCGCGCCCGCGCCGGGGAATCAGCGGCAGGGCCTGCACGGAGCCGAGCCGCGCGCTGATCAGCGCCAGAAGTTCAGGCAGGCGCTCGGCCCGGTGGATAAAACTGACATAGCCTTTCGGAGCGCATCGTTTCGCCGCCCCGGCCACCCATGCCTCAAGCGGTGTCATCTCGCCGAGAGCGGCCTCTCGCTCCGCTTGCGCTGCGGCGATCCCGGCTCGCCGGTCGAAATAGGGAGGGTTGGCCAGCACATGATCGAAGCGCCGGGCGCGCAAGGCTTCGGGCATCTGCGCCAGATCCCCGGTGATCACCTCTGCCGGGAAACCGTTATCCGCTGCGTTCTGCCGGGCCAGTGCCGCGTAGGCGGGCTGAACCTCGATGCCGGTCAGCGCCAGCCCGGGCACTCGCGCGGCCAGACAAAACATCGCCGTACCTGCGCCGCAGCCAAGCTCGAGAACCGACTGGCCGGGCTTTGCAGGCACCGATGCGGCAAGCAAGACCGGATCTACCCCGGCGCGGTAGCCCTGCGCGGGCTGTGCAAGCGTGATCCGACCGCCTAGGAAGGCATCGCGGGTGAGCGTGCTATCCATTCACGGGCAATCCGTTATCTGTCAGCGTGCGCTCGGCGGTTGTGAAATCTTCCTCGGCCACCATGATGCGCCGCGGCAAAATCCCGATGGAACCCTCGAGGACGCTCATGTTTACGTCCAATTCAAAGCAGTCTATACCCT
>SLDH01000111.1 GCA_007125415.1 Roseovarius sp. | reverse complement strand
CGGCGAAAGAATCACGCGGCGGGTCGCGGGCTCTTCCATCCAGGCTGCAAGCGTCTCGATCTCGGTCTCATAGGTTTCCGAGATATTCTCGCCGACGAGCTCTCCCGGGTATCCGACCCGTCTGACCCGATCAATCGGCGATGAGCCGTCAGAGCCGAAATGCCAGGGTCTGCTCTGGATGGACATGTCGCGAGAATGGGTGGCGGCGGCCGCGTTGAGCATCGAGTCAAGCTGCACCGGCGGGACGCCCGCCGCTTGCCTCAGAGAGTTGACGGAATCGAGCATGCGGAATTGAACCTGCGCTTCATCGGCCGGGCGAATGATGTAGGCCCGCTGCAGAGGCTGCCCATCTGGGCCAAGTTGCGGTGGCGGTGCTTCGCAGGCGGACAACACCATCAAGGCTGAAACCAGCAGTCCCATTATCCGCATCATGATCTCATCCTTATTTCATCTCCATGTCCGACAAAGCCTTATATCCGCAACCCGGAGGGTTCCAAGCCGGTAGTGGACCTGTCTGCGCCCCATAGCCCGTTTAAATCGCGATTGCGACTTTACGGCAATATTTCCAGACTTGGCGAGGCTTGACCATCTCGGAGAGCGGAGACTAGGCTGCCACAATGTCGAGTGCGTCGGACAAAGCTGTCGGGCGCTTTCATCCGGGGGAAAACATGAAAAAATTCGTCCTTGCCGCTGCGATTGCTGCCATGTCTACCTCTGCAACGGCGGGCAGTGCCGAAGAGCCTGTGATGGAGGCGCCGATGATTGTCGAGCAGACCGCTGCCAGCTCGTCCGCCGCTGGTGTCTGGATCCCGCTGGTGCTGCTGGCAATCGTGGCGGCCATCGTCGTCAACGACTGAGACTCGCAGCCGCTTTTCATACAGGCTCGATCCAACCCTTCAGGTTTTCTCCGACAACTTGCGCAAGCGCTTCGATATGCGCATCATCATCGTTTAGGCAGGGAATATAGGTGAATTCCTCGCCCCCGGCCTCCTCGAAACTCTCGCGGATTTCCTCGTTGATTTCCTCAAGCGTTTCGATGCAATCCGCAGAAAAGGCGGGTGCGATAACGGCGATGCGTTTCTTGCCGTCATCGCGGGCCAGCCGCGCCACCTCTTCGACCGTGTAGGGCTTGAGCCATTCTTCGCGGCCGAAGACGGATTGAAACGTCGTGGTGATCTCCGTGTCATCCCAACCAAGGCGTTCCTTGAGCAGCCGCGTGTTCTTCTGACACTGGCAATGATAGGGATCGCCCTGCAAAAGGTATCGTTGCGGCATCCCATGATATGACACGATCAGCTTCTCGGGTCTGTTCTCGGCCTCGGCATAGGCTTTCTCGACCGATTTCGCCAAGGCGTCGATATAGAGCGGGTTGTCGAAATAGGGCTCGACGACGCGCGCGGCCGGTTGCCAGGGTTCTTCCATAAGCGCTCGGAAGAACTGGTCATTGGCAGTTGCCGATGTGGCGCCGGCATAGTGTGGGTAAAGCGGAAAGAAGAGAATCCGGCGGCAACCTGCCTCGACCATTGCGCGCACCTTGGACTTCGTCGAGGGATTGCCGTAGCGCATGCAGAAATCGACGATGACCTCATCGCCGTATTGCTTGTGCAGCCTGTCGCGCATCTTCTCGGTCTGATCGCGGGTGATCGTCATGAGCGGGCTCTCGCCCTTTTCCTCGTTCCAGATGGACTTGTAGGCCTCGCCGCTGGTGAAGGGCCGCTTTGACAGGATGATGAGTTGCAGAAGCGGTTGCCATTTCCAGGCCGGATAATCGATCACCCGCCTGTCCGACAGAAACTCGTTCAGATAGCGGCGCATCGACCAGTAATCGTAATTGTCGGGTGTTCCCAGATTGGCGAGAAGCACACCGGTCTTTGCCTGCGGAATGGCAGGATGATCAGACTGAGCGTATTGCGGGCGGGTCGCGCCGGTGGCATCAAGCATGGCTTCGGGATCCTCGCTGGCTAAGCTGCCGGTTGAAATAAAGGTTTCCGATGGATCGTCAACTTTTCAGCCTGGTTTCCGTGGTCCCAAGTGCATCGGCCAGTCGGGATGAGGCGCTTCCGGGGCGCAGGGGTTGAGGTTGGCTGGTATCCGGGCACCAGCCGGAAAGGAAAATCAATTCGAATGTCGCCGGTACTCGGCCATCCGGCGTGCCGAAGGCGCTGCGATAGATATCTGATGCCCGGCTCACAAGCGCCTTCGACATGGGCCTGCGCGTGCGAGCGCTCAGCGCATTCGCTTCACCCATCGCGCGCAAGTCTTGCATGAGGTGCAGCGGGCTCTCATAGGTGACACGCAAGGGCAGACTGTCGGCCACCGGCAGGGCAAAGCCCGCCCGCTGGAGAAGCCCGCCCAGATCGCGAATTTCCCCCATCGGCGCGATGCGCGGCGAGAGGCCGCCCGTGAGGTCCGCTTCAGCCTGTGCGAGGGCTGTCCGCAGCTCATGCAGCGTGGTGCCGCCGAATAGAACGCCGAGAAACAGCCCATCGGGCTTGAGCGCACGGCGCGCCTGTATCATCTGACCGACCGGATCATTGGCCCAGTGCAAAGACATCGCGTGGATCACGAGATCCTGCGCTTCCTGTTCGAGGCTCAATGTATCGGAATCCGCGATCACGCGGGCATCGGGGAAGCTGCTTTGCCAGATCTGTGCTAGCCCTGTGATCACGACCGGTGCCGTAAATGATTTCTTAACCATTGCCAGACGATCCTTGATCTCGTCGGCTGCCTGCTCATGCAGGAACAGCGCCGGTGCGCGCCTGGCCCTTTTGCGGTTGTGGGCAAGAGCTTCAGGATCGGTGAGAGGCTGGGTCATGTCAGCAAAGATAGTGTGACAGTGCCCGTCATTCAAACCGCGATCCGGCTTGTCTATCCGCCGCGCTGCACGGTCTGTGGTGTGCTGGTCGAGAGTGACTTTGGCATATGCGGGCCATGTTGGCGCGATACCCCTTTCATCTCCGGCATGTGTTGCGATGCCTGCGGGGTTCCACTGCCGGGCGATGTGGCGGATGGCCCGGCAATCTGTGATGACTGCATGCGCAATGCCCGGCCCTGGCTGCAGGGGCGCGCGGCGGTGCTCTACAAGGACAACGGTCGCAAGCTGGTTCTGGCCTTGAAATACGGGGACCGTCAGGATCTGCTGCGCCCCGCTGGAAAATGGCTTGCCCGCGCGGCGCAACCGCTGCTGACAGCTGATACGCTCATTGCGCCTGTGCCGCTGCATTGGTTGCGCATGCTTCGCCGACGCTACAATCAGGCCGCACTCCTGTCAGCGGCGTTGGCGCGGGAAACCGGCCATGCCCATTGCCCCGATCTGCTTCAGCGCTCGAGGCGGACAAGGCAACTGATCGGTATGAGCCGCGACGAAAGGTACCGGACGCTGGAAAGCGCCATCAGGATTCATCCGCGGCGACGACACCGGATCGTCGGGCGCAAGGTTCTTCTGGTCGATGATGTCTTGACTACAGGAGCCACACTGTCGGCGGCGACCGAGATCTGCTATGCCGCCGGCGCGTCAGAGGTACGTATCCTTGCACTGGCGCGCACCTTCAGGGACGGTTAACTTGGCCTTGAGATCATTCAAAGGGCCGTGCCATGCAAACAGTCGAAATCTACACCTCGCCGCTCTGTGGATTCTGTCATGCGGCAAAGCGCCTCCTCAAGCAAAAGGGCGTCAGCTTTTCCGAATTCGACGTACTGGTTCACCCGGCCCGCAAGGCCGAGATGATCGAACGTGCTGATGGTGCGCGCACTGTCCCGCAGATTTTCATCGGCCAGACGCATGTGGGCGGCTGTGACGAGCTTTATGCGCTGGATCGGGCTGGAAAGCTGGACGCACTCCTGCAAGACTGAGGCAATGAAAACCGCGCTCCTTCAGCTCAACAGCAGCGATGATCCCGCGGCCAATCTGGCCGTGACGCTGGAACTGGTGGATCAGGCGGCGCGGGAGGGGGCGGGATTTGTCCTGACACCGGAAGTCACGAACTGCGTGTCGGCAAGTCGCGCGCGGCAGGCAGCCGTGCTGCGCCATGAGTCCGACGATCCGACGCTCGACGCGCTGCGCGACTGCGCAAGGTCAAACGGGCTTTGGTTGCTGATCGGATCGCTGGCGTTGAAAACCGGCGATGCCGATGGTCGCTTTGCCAACCGCTCGTTCCTCATTGCACCCGATGGTGCGATCGTGGCGTCTTATGACAAGATTCACATGTTTGATGTGCAGGTCTCCGATACGGAACACTATCGGGAATCGGCCGGATATCGGCCGGGGTCCGAGGCGGTGATCGCACAAGCGGCGTTTGGCGCCATCGGCATGACCATCTGTTATGACCTCCGATTTCCCGCACTCTACCGTGATCTGGCGGTGGCGGGGGCGCAGATCATCACCGTGCCATCGGCCTTTTCGCCTGTCACCGGGGCGGCCCATTGGGAGATATTGCTGCGCGCCCGCGCGATCGAGACCGGTGCCTATATCGTCGCTCCGGCGCAAACTGGCCGTCATGAGGCGGCACGAGGCCGCCGCCGCGAAACTTATGGTCACTCCATGGTGGTTGATCCGTGGGGCCGTGTCGTGGCGGTTGCTGGTGAGGGTGTCGGTATCCTCACCATTGACCTCGATCTGATGCAAACGGCAAAATCACGCGCGAGCATACCTGCAATGATGCAAAAAGCCGTATATGATGCCGATTTATGAGCGAACAATCGACATCGTCCCTTGCGGTTGCCCTTTTCAGTGAGATTCTCACCAACGAGCAACTGATCCGCAACCGGTTGAGCCGGGTCTTGCCCAAGGGTATGGAGATTTCGCATTTTTCGGTTTTGAATCATCTGGCCAGATCAGGGGAAGAACGCTCGCCAGCCCAGCTGGCGAAGATTTTCCATGTCACGCGCGGCGCGATGACCAATACTTTGAGCAAGCTGGAATGGGCAGGCTATGTTCACATCCGCCCCGATTGGGATGACGCACGGCGCAAGATGGTCGCGATCAGCCCTGCCGGGCGCCGTGCGCGCGATGCGGCCGTGGCGGCTGTGACCCCGTTGATTTCCGAGATGGTCGAGGAACTGGGCGACGACAAGGTGCGCGCCACCCTTCCGGTGATGCGCAAACTGCGCGCCAAACTGGAAGATGACCGCTAGAAAGCGTGAAGGCTCGCGGTGACGTAGTTCACGCTCAGATCCTTGTGGGACAGCGCCCACTTCCATGAGACCGGGTTGAACACGAACCCCTTGCGATCCACCGGGTCCAGCCCGGCCCTACGCAACAGGTCGAACAACTCATCGGGTGTGATGAATTTTGACCAGTCATGCGTGCCCCGCGGCAGCCAGCGCATGATATGTTCAGCACCGATGATGGCGAGAGCAAAACTCCTGGTGGTGCGGTTGATCGTCGAGCAGATGTGCAGACCGCCGGGCTTGAGCAGTTGCCGGCAGGCGGTAAGGTAGGCAAGCGGATCGGCCACATGCTCGACCACTTCCATATTGAGCACCACGTCGAATTTTTCGCCCGATGCCGCCAGATTCTCGGCTGTGGTATGGCGATAATCGATCATGAGGCCCGACTGTTCGGCATGAAGCTGTGCCACCGGGATGTTGCCTGCGGCCGCATCTGCCCCCACCACCTCAGCGCCGAGACGGGCCATCGGCTCGCTCAGCAGGCCCCCCCCGCAGCCGATATCGAGAAGGCGCAAGCCAGAGAAAGGCGAAGGCGCATCGAGATCCCTGTCGAATTCTTCGGCAATCTGCCGGGTGATGTAATCGAGACGGCAGGGGTTGAGCATGTGAAGCGGCTTGAATTTGCCCGCCGGATCCCACCATTCCGCTGCCATCGCCTCGAATTTGGCGACTTCGCCCGGATCAATCGTTGTTTGAGCGGTTTGCATTCTGCTCTCCATATGCTCTTTTGCGATCAGCACTCTATATAGGACGGTCATGGACAGAATCGCAGACCAGAAATCAGCCGTGCAATATCTTTACCCGCCGGTCGAGCCCTTTGATCGCCGGATGATGGATGTGGGCGACGGGCACAAGATCTATGTGGAGCAATCGGGCCGTGCGGATGGCGTGCCGGTGGTCGTCCTGCATGGCGGGCCGGGGGGCGGATGCAGCCCGGCGATGCGGCGCTATTTCGATCCGAATGTCTTTCGGATCATTCTCTTCGATCAGCGCGGCTGTGGCCGCTCGCGTCCGCATGCCTGTGTGGAGAACAACACGACATGGCATCTCGTGGCTGATATCGAGCGCATTCGCGAGAGTTTCGGGATCGACCGCTGGATCGTGTTCGGCGGAAGCTGGGGCGCGACGCTTTCGCTCATCTATGCCCAAACCCATCCAGAAAGAGCGCGGCATCTGGTGCTGCGGGGTGTGTTCCTGATGACGCAACGCGAGCTTGGCTGGTTCTATGGCGGCGGGGCCGCGCGGTTCTGGCCGGAGACATGGGCACGTTTTCAGCAACTGATCCCGGCGGATGAGCGCGATGACATGATACTGGCCTATCACCGGCGCCTTTTCAGCGGTGACAAGGCCGAGGAGACGCGCCACGCCAAGGCCTGGTCGGCCTGGGAGAATGCGCTGGCGACTGTCACATCGAACGGGCGCGGCGGCGAGAGCCCGCCAGATTATGCTCACGCTTTCGCCCGGCTTGAGAATCACTATTTCATCAATGGCGGGTTTCTCGAGGAAGACGGGCAGATCCTCAAACGCATCGGCATCCTGAAGGATACACCCGGCACCATCGTGCAGGGGCGGTATGACATGATCTGCCCCCCTGAAGGCGCTTATGCACTGTCCGAGGCGTGGGGCCGGGCTGATCTGCGGATGATACCGATGGCAGGCCATGCCCTCTCGGAGCCGGGCATCAGCGCGGAACTTGTCCGCACAATGGACCGTCTTGGCCGCGAGTGACCTGAATAGCATTGAGCCAGGCGGGAAATAAATTGCAACTCATTCTCAGTATCAACTTTACCTGAGAACGATTCTCAAGTAGATGTTGCCTCATCTTCATCACTGGAGGGTGAAATGCCGGTTTCCAAACTCAAACCCTTGATTTTCGGCGCCGCTCTGGCCGTCGGCGCAAGCGCTGCCTTTGCGGCAGACCGCCTGAAGGTCGTGACGACCTTTACGGTGCTCGCGGATATGGCGCAGAACGTGGCCGGGGATGCCGCGGAGGTGGTTTCGATCACCAAACCCGGTGCCGAGATCCACGAATATGAACCCACTCCCCAGGATATCGTGCGCGCTTCGGATGCGGATCTGATCTTGTGGAACGGGCTGGACCTCGAGCTTTGGTTCGAGCAATTCCTGTCCAACATGGGGGATATCCCTGCCGCAACGCTGACGGACGGGATCGAGCCCATCGCGATCGGATCGGGCTCCTATGAGGGCGCACCCAACCCGCATGCCTGGATGGGGCTCGACAGCGCCATGATCTATATCGACAACATCGTCCTGGCGCTGAGCACGCATGACCCTGACAATGCCGATAGATACGCTGCCAATGCCGAGGCGTACAAAACGCGCCTGCGCGAAACGATGGAACCGCTCCGCGCTGCTGTCGCGGCCATCCCGGAAGAGCAGCGCTGGCTGGTCACCTGCGAAGGGGCTTTCAGCTATCTGGCACGGGATTTCGCGATGAAAGAGCTCTATCTCTGGCCGATCAATGCGGATCAGATGGGAACCCCTCAGCAGGTCCGAAAGGTGATCGACGGGGTGCGGGCGCATGACATCCCGGTGGTGTTCTGCGAAAGCACCGTGAACACGGCACCGGCCCGGCAGGTCGCGCGGGAGACGGGCGCGCTCTATGGTGGTGAGCTTTATGTCGATTCGCTCAGTGGTCCTGACGGCCCCGTGCCTACCTATCTCGACCTTCTGACGGTGACATCGCGCACAGTGGTTGATGGCATGACACGGGCAATGAACTGAAATGACGCAGCGCGGCGAAGTGTCTGACGCAGGTCTCGTCGCGCGCGACATCACGGTAACCTACCGCAATGGCCTGACCGCCCTGTGGGACGCGAGCTTTGCCATTCCCCGTGCGTCGGTCACGGCCCTTGTCGGCGTGAACGGTGCCGGAAAATCGACCCTGTTCAAGGCCATCATGGGGTTTGTTCCCACGGCCTCGGGTGAGATCCGCATTCTGGGTCGCACTGTGCGCGAGGCGTTGAAATCCAACCTTGTTGCCTATGTGCCTCAGGCCGAGGAGGTGGATTGGGCTTTTCCGGTGCTGGTGGAAGATGTGGTGATGATGGGGCGCTACGGGCATATGGGATTTCTGCGCCGGCCCGGACAGGCCGATCATGAAGCCGTCGATGCCGCGCTGGACCGTGTCAGCATGCAGCCTTATCGCAAGCGCCAGATCGGAGAGCTTTCGGGCGGGCAGCGCAAGCGGGTCTTTCTCGCCCGTGCTTTGGCGCAGGATGGTCAGGTGATCCTGCTCGATGAGCCCTTCACCGGCGTCGATGTGAAAACCGAAGAACAGATCGTGGCCCTCCTCGGAGAGTTGAAGGCAGAGGGGCGTGTGATGCTTGTCTCGACCCATAATCTGGGCTCGGTGCCGGAATTCTGTGACCGTGCCATACTGGTCAAGGGCACGGTGTTGATCCATGGGCCCACCGAAGAGGTCTTCACCCGTGAAAATCTGGAACGGGCTTTCGGCGGCGTGCTGCGGCGCTTTACGCTGGAAGGTGAAGCCCTGCACGAAGACGGCGATACCCGCGCCGTGACCATCCTGACGGATGATGAGCGCCCGTTCGTTCAGTATGACGAGAAAATTCAGACCTCAAAGGGGGATGGCTGATGTCCGTCCTGCTGGAGCCTTTTTCATATGGGTACATGACCAACGCGATGTGGGTCTCGGCGTTGGTGGGCGGGGTGTGCGCGTTTCTCTCCGCCTATCTCATGCTCAAGGGCTGGTCG
>SLDH01000345.1 GCA_007125415.1 Roseovarius sp. | reverse complement strand
TGGTGCAACGAGGATCTCCCGCTTCTCTGGGGGGAGGTCATCCGCAGGATGGCCGGGCTGCCCGATGATGCGCCCTTCGAAGGCGAGTTCTCGCTGCTTGGCGAAATCATGACCGAGACGGGGCTCAAGCGCTTCCACGACTATATCGAGACGCATCCCGGCCTGTCGGAGAGCCAGAAACGCCGGGTGATCGTGGCCTTTCTGGACAAGTTCGCGCGCAATGATGCGATCGAGGAAGAGGTGGGCATCCATGGCTGGACCGATGATCTCATCAACGCATTGACGGAATCCTATGATCAGGACTTTCTCGATATCCAGACCATACCCGGGATCGACCTGATCACGCCCTGATCTCACATGCCGAGCGCTTCCTTGTACATTTCCAGTACCGCTTCTTCCTCGGCGATGTCATCCTTGTCGCGCTTGCGCAGGGAAATGACCTTGCGCATCACCTTGGTATCATAGCCGCGCGCCTTGGCCTCGGCCATCACCTCTTTCTGTTGATCGGCGATGTCCTTCTTTTCGGACTCCAGACGCTCGAACCGCTCAATGAAATGCCGAAGCTCATCGGCAGTGACGCGGTAGCTCATGTCGGAGGATGAATCGCTCATTTCAGATGTCCCTTGCCCGTAATCAGGACACCTCCCTACGCGTCCTGCCGGTTCAGATCAAGCGAGGTATCGCGGGTCAATGGATTGCAACTCTCTTTCTGTTTCGCTAGGCGCGGGGGGCGAATGAGAAGCTGTCGGGACGATGATGATGGAAACACTGATCTGGGGCGGTGCCGCGATCTCCATGGTCGGGCTGATAGGGTTGATCTGGTGTGTCCTTACTGTGTGGCGCGCTCGCAAGGCCGGTCAGACCGATGAGGAACTGCGCGGGACTATGCGCCGGGTCGTGCCGGTCAATACCGGTGCGCTGTTGCTCTCCATACTGGGTTTGATGGTCGTTGTCCTCGGCATCATGCTGGGCTAGAAGCCGGCCGGGTTGCGCCCGAAGAACCCCTGACCGTGATTGACCATTGCGGTGATGCGCCCATGAGGCACCCATAGGTTCGACAGGGCGCTCAGGTTGCGCATCGCCTTGTAGACATTGAAGATCCCGCGCAGATCGACTTGCAGCAAGGGGCCGCCGGAAGATCGGGCATACCCCATCCCGCGCAAAGCGAGCAGATCAATGTCGCCGGGCCGCACCACGGCGCCCTCGCCCAGGAGCCGCGCGGCCTCGTTCGCAAGCGCGCCCAGCAATGCGTTGGCCAATGCGTCACCATCCATCGCCGCCGCGGCCTCATCAAGGACCAGTTCGCGCAAGAGGGAAGGCAGCGCCGGATCGCGCATCGGGCCGGTCTCGGCATGAATATAGATGCCCCGCCCGGCCGCCTTGCCGGTACGCCCCTTGTCACAGAGCGCCTGCAGCATCCCCTGGCTGACATCGACGAGGCTACGGGCCCGGGCGAATTGCGCCAGATGCGGCATGACATGGTCAAGCCCGTCCGCGTCCATGGATTGCAGCGGGCCCTGCACGAACCCGCAGGCCAGGGCGGCCTCATCGATGCTGTAGGGGTCGGCCCCATGCGCCACCAGAAGGCAGGCTGCGCTGCGCAGGCTCATGCGCATCCGGTGGCCCAGTGCGCCGGCCTGGAGCGATGTCCGGATCACCTGAAGATCGATGGCCGAAAGACAGGCCTGAAGGTTCGCCAGACCCTGCGGGTCTGTCTGCCCGCTGCAGCAGATCTCGGCAACACCCCCGCGACCGACAGGGGGGTGCGGGCAAAGGGTCATGAAGCGGCCGCGCGATACCTTGCCCGCGACCCGCTGAGGCGTGAGCCCCGGGGCGAGACCGGCCCAGATCACATCCGGCTTGAGTGTCATCTGCGGATCCAGCGCCCCCTCGCCGCTGTCGAACACAAGATCCGCCGCCGCAAGAGCGCCCGGCCCCGTTTCAAGCCGCAACCGCCCCAGCCGCGCATTCGCCTGCTCTTCCGGCAGGCTGGCGCGCAGCCGTTGCGCAATGGCCATGCGCGCCCGATCAAGCGCCGTGTCGGACGCCGCGAGCAGGCTGATTTCGGCGCGCGTTTCAAGCAGTGCTGTCGCGATCTGGCAGGCGATGGGCGCGGCGCCGACGATGACAATGCGTGATGGCTTCTCGGGCACGACCCCGGGCGGCGCCGCCGCCTGCCGCTCGCATCGCAAGGCGTGGCGCGCGGCGCGGGAATCGGGTGCCGTGACCCTGTCCTCGAACAATGCCGCCTCGAATGCCAGGCCCTGCTCGAAGGGGAAAAGCGGTGCCACCTCGATCGCGCGCAGAATGTCCTGCGCCGCCCCCGGGCCGGAAGGGAGTTGAGCCCGCAAGGCTGCGATGCTCGCCGCATAGCCACCCGGATCTGAAAATCCGCGACGATCCTCGCGTATCCGAGGCCAGTCCTTCCTGTCGGCATAGCTGTGGGCCAGAGCAAGCGCCGCCTCCAGCGGCGCATCTTCGGTGACCCGGTGAAACAGGCGCTTGATGGCGGCATCCTCAGCCAGGACGCTCTGCCCGCTCAACAGAAACTGCGCCGCGCGCTGTGCTCCCAGAATGCGCGGCAGGCGCTGGGTGGCACCGGCACCGGGTATCAGCGCAAGGCGGATATCCGGGATCGCCAGCCGTGTGCCCCGCCGTGCGACCCGCCCATGTGCGGCCAGCGCGAGTTCCACGCCGCCCCCGATCACCGCACCATGCAACGCGCAGATAACGGGTTTCGGTGCCTCCTCGATCAGTGTGCAGAGATCGCGCAGATGTGGCGGGGCTTGCGCGTTGTCGAGTTCCGCCAGATCCGCGCCCGTCGAAAAGCCGGTGCCGTCGCCCTCAAGCACGATCGCGCGGATCCCGCCATCGGCGATGTTGGCCGACACGGCGTCGGCCAGAGCCGCGCGCAAGGGATGGGTCAGCGCGTTGCCCGACGGCCCCTTGAGCGTCAGGATCGCCACATCCTCTTGCTTGCGTGTCAGAACCTGACCAGACACCCCTGCCCCTCACCACGTCTCGTGGCTGCCATTACAGCGGCATCCCACACAAAGGGCAAGCGCGGAAGCTCAGACCGGCAGATTGTCGATACGGGCCTCGACCATCTCGGTAAGCATCTCTTCGGCCATCAGGCTCAACTCGGAGGGCACAGGCTTACCGGCTTCCTTAAGCTCGTGTATCTCCCGGTTGAGCGCATGATAGTATTTGTGACGATCTTCGAGACCGGCCTCGTCGATCCGGGCCAGCAATCTGTTCAATCTCGTCTCGCTTATACTCATTCTTCGTTCCTCCCAGACAGGTCAGGCTGCCGCGTCTCTTATGCTTCTGCAACACAGAACTTGCATAGCGGTGTTTCGGGCAGCACCTCCAAACGTTCTGTCGATATCCCTTCGCCACACTTCGCACATATGCCGTATGTGCCGTCACGCAACCGCTGCAACGCCGCGCGGATGCGATTTATCTCAGCCTGACCCGAACGGCCCAGCGTCTCAAGCATTTCGTCATCCTCACGCTCGACAGCCAGTTCTTCCCAGTCATTCGAGTGCGGAGCGTCCAGCTCTGCCTCAATATCGTGCAGTCTTGAATCAAGCTCATCCAGCCGGCCCAGCAAACGTGTCCGGAAATAATCTAGATCAGGCATGGTCCTATCCTCCCCGGGCTGTCTGGTACGACGAGACTCTAGCCTTCGGGTCGCGCCATCCGCCTTGACCTCGATCAAGCGCCACACAGTTTCAGGCAGCCCTGGCAATGCTCCGCTGGCACGCGGCTGCACGGCGCGTCAACTTTCGGCCGGGGCGGGCCTGTCTTTCGCCAACGCCCTTCCCGCCCCGGCCTTTTCACGCGGCACCGGACTGGCCGCACCCGAAGGCGCATCGGGCGCGGGAGCCTGCGGCAGGTCATGCGTACCCTTGATGATGGGCGCGCTGAGCGGGTCACCATCGCTGCCATCCACAAGGCGCACGGCGCGCTGGCCATTCATCTGGCCCAGCCGAACGGCGGCAACGAGATGGTTTTTCGGCGCGTAAAGCTCTGTTGCGCCGATGGCCTCAGCCGGAAGGCTCAGGACCGTTCCCGGCTCGAAAGCGCAGATTTCGCGCAGCGGCAGGCTGAGACGTGCCAGAACAGCGTCCAGCGTGGCCGTCGCATCGAGCGCGTTCCTGGCCAGACCACCGCTCAGGCAGGGCGCAGCGGGCGCAACCTCATGGCCTGCCGCCTTCTGCGCCGGCCGCTTTGGAAAAAGCACGGTGATCACGCCGATGCGCGCGCCGCTGCCAAGATCGACGGTGACGCGAAAGAGGTCATACTCCGCCCCTTCCAGCGCAAGGCTCAGCACGCGGGCATCCTCCATCTGGTCCCCGAAACGCAAGGCAAAGGGCCTGTGTCCCTCATCCTCGCCCGACAGTTCCTCATCGAAGCCACGCAAGGCCGCATCCAGAAACGGGGCTGCCATCGCGGCATCGGTGCGCGTGAAGCGGCGGGGCCGCACCTCGGCCGCGCGCACCTCACCGATGATCTGCGCCTCGATCAGCCCGGTGATCAACGGCCTGTCCAGCTTGACGGCACCGCGCCCTGCCTCGGCCCCGTCGAGCAGGATCAGCAAGCCGTCATCGCCCAGCGCGCCTGCGACCGCCTGTGCGGTGATATGGCGCTGTTCGATCGTGATGACCGAAAGGGCCAGATCGAACAGCGTGTCCGCCGATCTGGCCAGCGCGAGGCGCAGCGCCTTGGCCGGGGTCATGGCGCGCGCATCAAACCCTTCCCGCCCGAAGCGGGTTTTCTTGTGGATGATCGAACCTGGCCCCGCCTCTGTCATGCCCGCTGCCATTCCCTGCGCTGTCCTGCCGTAGTCAGACTAGCAGAAGGGCGGTTACCGGATTGTTACTGCGAGCAGGACCGCGAGAGGTATCATTGCGCCGCGACCCGCGTGGAGACCGGCAGGGTCACACGGAAGGCAGTGCCGCTCTGGCCCGGCAGGTAGGTGATGCTGCCCCCCAGCCGCTGCATGATCTCGCGGCAGATCGCCAACCCGAGGCCCGCACCGCCCGCCTCGTTCTGGCCCACGCGCGCGAATTTCTCGAAGATCACCGATTGTTCCTCCGTGGGAATGCCGCTGCCATTGTCGGTGAAATCAATGAGCACCCGGTCACGGTCCAGCGCGGAACGGATGGTCAGGACGGGCGCCTCGGCATCGGAATATTTCCGCGCGTTCGAAATGAGGTTGATGAAAACCTGCGCCAGCCGGTCGAGATCGGTGTGAAGCACGATATCCTCGGCCTCGCGATTGCGGATGATCTCCAGCTTGCGCCCCTCGCCCACCGCCATCGCCGTGCACCGGTCAAGCACCGTCTGAAGCGTGCCCACCTGTTCGTTCATCACCACCTGGCCGTTTTCCAGCACGCTGAGATCCAGCAGATCGTCGAGCAATCGTGTGAGGCGCAGCGCCTCGTCATGAATGATCGAGGCGTATCTGCGCGTCTCCTCCGATGTGAGATTGTCGCTGTCCCGCAGGATCTCCGAGAAGGAGCGCAGCGATGTCATCGGCGTGCGCAATTCGTGGCTGATCTGCGAAAGAAAGCTGTCTTTCTGGACGGACATCTGAGTGAGCTTGTCATTCGCCTCCCGCAATTGGCGCGCGGCGCGCTGCAATTCCTGCGATTTCGCTTCAAGCTGGTTGGAATATTCCATGATCTGCGCGGTTTCATCGGCCACCGCCATCAGATCCTCGACCGATACGGTCGCCCCGCCCACGATCTGGCTGACCATCGCATGAGCGGTCGCGCCGCCTACGGAGCCCGACAATTCGCGCTCGAGCTCTTGCAGAAAATCGGTCGAGGGTTCGGGCAGATATCCCTCCAGCCCCTGCCGCTGCGCGGCGGCGGCGAAGAACTGCTGTGCTGGCACCGCCCCCATGATCCGCTGGGCCAGCGTCAGCAGATCCTCGCTTTGTCCAAGCCCGCCGCTCCATGTGCCGGTCGTGCTGGTATGGCGAAAGACATTGACGAACTGAGCCCCCTGCAAGCGCTCGAGCGGGCTGGGAAAGCTGAAGATCGACACGGTGACAAAGGTGAGGATGTTGAGCGTCAGGCTCCACATCACCGCGTGAACCACCGGGTCCATCCCATTGGTCCAGAAAAGGGCGTAAGGGCGCAGCCAGTCCTGCCCGAAAAGCCCGTGATCGAGAACCGCCTGCGGCATCAGCAAGGACGCCCCGAAACT
This sequence comes from Roseovarius sp., assembly GCA_007125415.1. Classification (GTDB taxonomy): domain Bacteria; phylum Pseudomonadota; class Alphaproteobacteria; order Rhodobacterales; family Rhodobacteraceae; genus Roseovarius. The sequence goes on along the minus strand of SLDH01000345.1, from coordinate 2,737 downwards.
GGGCAGGAACATTGTGTAGAACCAGATCATGGCACCGACGAGAAGCCCCGCCAGCGCCCCGGCGCGCGTGGCTCCGCGCCAGAAGATACCACCCATCATGGCAGGCAGGAACTGCGCGACACCCGCGAAGGACACAAGCCCCATCGCCGCCAGCGCGGCCCCGCCTCCCGACAGGCGGAAATAGGCATAGCCCAGAAGGACCACGAAGACGATGGAAAACCGCCGCGCCAGCAGCGCCACCTCGCGGACATCGCCCGACATCATGGCGTGTTTGCCGCTCATCCGCAGCCAGATCGGCATCACGATATGGTTCGACAGCATTGTCGAGAGGGCAATCGCCGCCACGATCACCATTGAAGTGGCCGAGGAAAACCCGCCCAGAAAGGACAGGATCGCCAGGCCGTCCTGTCCTGCGTGCAGTGGCAGCGTCAGCACGAAGAGATCGGGGTTCGACCCCGCGGGCAGAATGTCGAGCCCGACAACGGCAATCGGCACGACGAACAGAGAGATCAGCATGATATAGGTCGGAAAGGCCCAACTTGCGGTGCGCAGATGGCGCTCGTCCTCATTCTCCACGACCATGACCTGAAACATCCGTGGCAAGCACAGAAAGGCCATCGCCGACAGCATGGTCAGCCCTACCCAGCGGCTGCCCGACACCTCCCAGCGGGCGATGTTGGAGGCATCGATCCGCGCCAGCGTGTCGCCCACCCCCCCCGAAAGACCCCAGACCACGAAGACGCCGACTGCCAGAAGCGCAAAAAGCTTGACCACCGCCTCGAGCGCGATGGCCATGACCACCCCGTGATGGCGTTCATTGGCGTTGAGGTTGCGCGTGCCGAAGAGCACCGTGAAGATGGCAAGCCCCAGCGCCACCCACAAGGCTGTGGCCTCCGTGTTCGGCGCGCGCCCACCCGGTTCGGCCTCCGCGAAGGCATCGAAGGACAAGGCCACCGATTGCAATTGCAGCGCGACATAGGGCATGGTTCCGATCACGGCGATGACGGTCACCAGAACCGCGAGCAGTGTCGACTTGCCGTAGCGCGAGGAGATGAGGTCCGCGATCGAGGTGATCCGCTGGCTTCGCCCGATCCGCACCATCTTGCGCAGCGTATACCACCAACCGATCATAACCAGCGTGGGGCCGAGATAGATCGTCAGATATTCCAGCCCCGAGCGCGCAGCGAATCCCACCGCACCGTAAAAGGTCCAGGCGGTGCAATAGATCGACAACGAAAGCGTGTAGATCAACGAAGAGCGCAGCCATCGGCTGCGACCGTGGAGTGCCGCGCGGTCCGCACCGAAGGCAACCGCGAAAAGCAGCGCCACATAAAGCAGGCAGACCAGAACCAGCAGGTTCAGCGTGGCCATCAGCCCCGCGCCTCCGGCGGGTCCTCATCGGGCTCGGGGATGGAGGCGATATAGCTTGAAAGGGCAGCCGCCCCCACCGTCAGCAGCAGCCAGATCCCGAAGAGATAGCCCATGAGATGGGTCGTGGGCAGGCCCAGCCCCTCAGGCGAACGCCACAGAACCGGCAGGAGAAAGAGCGCCGCGCCCAGGATCGGCAGGACGCGCGCCGCATCGATCATCCGGCGCTTGCGATAGACCTCACGCTCGACAAAAAGAGAAGACGGCTTGCGGCTCATGGAGCCACCATGTCGCGCACCGCCTCCAGCACCTCGGCATTGGAGAAGGGCTTGGTCATGAAGCGGCTTACACCGAACCGCTTGGCCAGTTCGCGATCCTTCTCCTGGCCGCGCGCCGTCAGCATCAGCACCGGCAGATCAGCCAGATCGGCATCGGCGCGAATATCCTGGAGGATGTCAAAGCCGTTCCTGCCCGGCAACATGATATCGAGGATCACCAGATCGGGATCGCGCGCACGCACGGCCTCCACCGCATCATGCCCATTGGAATGGGTCTTCACATCGAGCCCCGCGCGGGACAGGATGAAGCTTACCGCCTCGATGATGTTGGGCTCGTCTTCGATCAAGAGAACTTTCTTGGTCACCTACGCGCCCTCCCCTGCGGTATGTGCCGTCCGGCCACTATGTGGAAGGATGCAGGCGGTGTCAAAAGGCCTTTGCAACGATCGAGGGCTCGCGCCGCGCGACACACCCTTCACGCGGGCAAATCCGGCAGGTGCTGCCGACCTGCCGGGCGGCCGTTGTATCCCCTCCCGCATTCGCCGGCAGGAGCAGCATGAAGGCACGCACCTGCGCGGCCATGCCGAAGCGCGGTGGCACGACCTGTTCTGCGAGAGCAAAGCTCTGGACACGGTCCTCCGCGCGGCCAGACTGCACAAGCGCAGCGGCAACAGCCGTGTTGGGCTGGCTCAGCACCTGATAGAGCGGCCAGCGTGGACAGGCTCCGGCGGCGCGCGGAATGGCGAAGCCGGGCAAGGGCTTGCGCAGCAGGATGGTGCCAGACGCATCGCAGGAGACGAGCCCCACCGGCCCCACCATGTCTTCGGGCAGGCTGGCCAGCCGCCGCAGAACTCTGCCCGGCATGGCATCGAGCGCCGTCAGCAGATGATCGGGGCGCATCCCGTATTTTTGAAGCGCCGCCTCCACGACCGGGAGCGGCAGCCCACGGGCATCCTGCGCATAATCATGCAACCAGTCACGCGCCAGTTGACGCGCCGAATCCGAACCGAGCGCAGGCGCCTGCGCAAGGATCGCCTCAATGACATCGGCCTCGGTCGCTCCTGCACTCCCGAGGGCTTCCAGCGCGGGGA
>SLDH01000258.1 GCA_007125415.1 Roseovarius sp. | reverse complement strand
GGCTGACGAAATCCATCGCCTATGAGGTGGCAAGCCGGGGAATCACGGCCAATGCGGTGGCCCCGGGTTTCATCGCCACGCCCATGACGGATGATCTGGCCGAGGATCAGAAGGAGAAGCTCAATGCGCAGATCCCCATGGGGCGTATGGGTGCGCCGGGCGAGATCGCCGCGGCTGTGCTCTATCTGGCATCGCCCGAAGCTGGCTATGTCACCGGCACGACCTTGCATGTAAACGGCGGAATGGCGATGCTTTGAGCGGTGGATTCCCGCCATCCTGCGGGCCGGATTGCCGGCACTTGAGGCGCGGGGAAATCATTTGCCAATGCCGCGCCATGTGATATAGGCGGCGCAGTTTTGCCGGGGTGCCGTTTGGCGTGATCCGGTCAACCGGCCCGGAGAGGCCATGTTTCAAGGCTGCTTGTCCAAGGGTGGGCGGGGGCACAACGGGCCAGGGGCCCCAAGCGAACGATGAGGATTTTGACATGAGCGATATCGCAGACCGCGTGAAGAAGATCGTTGTGGAGCATCTGGGCGTGGAAGAAGACAAGGTGGTGGATAGCGCGTCTTTCATCGACGACCTTGGTGCGGACAGCCTCGATACGGTCGAGCTGGTCATGGCGTTCGAGGAAGAATTCGGTATCGAGATTCCCGATGACGCGGCCGAGACGATCCAGACTTTCGGCGATGCGGTCAATTTCATCAAGGGCGCTTCCTGAGCGGCGCTTGGCATCGCGCTTCGAAAAGGGCCTCGCTCATGTGGGGCCTTTTTCTTTTGGAGCACGGGTTCCTGCCCGAGGCCGTCGCGGCTAGCAGGGAGCGGGGAATGGCCCTTTTCCAACACCGCCTGCCGGATCGCGGCGCGATTGCGTCATATCATGCCGATTTAGGCTCAGCGAGCAGCAGGCCCTTGTGATAGAGAAAAGCGGCGGTGCCGAGGCTGCACCGACGTCATTCAGGGAGCGCCAGAAATGATCATCTATCCCACACTCGAACTGCATAACGGAAAATGCGTCTCGCTGACGCGGGGGCGTCTTGACGAGCCGGTGCTGTGGCATATCGATCCGGTGCAGACGGCGCGCGACTTCGCGAGCGCGGGCGCGGAATGGATGCATGTGACGGACATCGATGCGCTCGCCGGGACAGGCGACAATAACGAGCTGGTCGAGGAAATCATCCGCGCCGCGGGCATTCCGGTGCAATTCGGCGGGGGCTTCCGCTCGACCGAGGCGGTGAACCGCTGGATCGACAAGGGTGTCGGGCGGGTCGCGATCGGGACCATGGCCGCGCATGACCCGGATGCCGTGAAAGCACTGGCCAAGCAACACCCGGATCAGATCGTGCTGGCACTCGACATCTTTCAGGGCCAACTCATGACGTCGGGCTGGCGTGAGCCGAGTGCCATTGCACCGGAAGCCTTTCTGGCCGAATTCGCCTCGACGCCCCTTGCCGGGGTGATCATCACGGATATCGACAGCGATATCGAAGACAGCGATGGCAGTCTCGGCGTGATCACCGGCCTTGCGGCACAGACCCGCCACCAAGTGATCGCACGGGGCACCGTGCGCGAGGCCGATGACGTGGCACGTCTGAAATATGTGCCCAATATTGCCGGCACGCTGATTGGCCGCGCCCTGATGTCGAAGGACGTGGACCTGGCCGAGGCGCTTGCGCTGGCGCGGCCGCAGCCCGAACCCGTGGCCGAGTTTCGCTGAGCTCGTCACAGCTTCTGTGGACGCAAAGCGCGGGGTGGCGTCTCCATGCGCATCCCGCGCCCATGGCAGAGCGCGCCCTTGCCCCTTGTAGGGCAATGACGCTATGAGCGGTGTCTGAGGATGCAGGGAAAGGGCGGCAGTATGCGGCGAGTCGTTGTCACGGGTCTTGGGTTGGTCACACCATTGGCCGCTGGGGTCGAGGAAAGCTGGTCCCGCCTGCTGGATGGCCGCTCGGGCGCGGGCCTCATCACGCGGTTCGACGCGTCGCGTGTCGTCACGAAATATGCCTGTGAGGTGCCGCTCGGTGATGGCACGGAGGGCACGTTCAACGCCGATGCCCATATGGAGCCGAAAGAGCGGCGCAAGGTGGATGATTTCATCCTCTACGGCCTTGCTGCCGCCGATCAGGCGGTGCGCGATGCGGGCTGGATGCCCGAAGATGAAGAGGCCCGGCTGCGCACAGGTGTCATCATCGGTTCGGGGATCGGAGGGTTGCAGAGCATCCAGCAGACATCGCTGCTCATCGCCGAAAAGGGGCCGAGACGTGTCTCGCCCTTTTTCATTCCCGGCGCGCTGATCAACCTGATCTCGGGGCAGGTAGGGATCCGCTACGGCTTCAAGGGGCCCAATCATGCGGTTGTAACGGCCTGTTCCACCGGTGCCCATGCCATCGGCGATGCCAGCCGCCTGATCCAGCATGGCGATGCGGATGTGATGCTTGCCGGTGGTGCGGAGGCCGCGATCTGCGAGATCGGAATTGCCGGATTCAATGCCTGCAAGGCGCTCTCCACGAAGCGTGAGGCCGATCCAGAGGCCGCCAGCCGCCCCTATGATATCGACCGTGATGGTTTCGTGATGGGCGAGGGCGCCGGAATTGTCGTGCTGGAGGAATACGAGCATGCCGTGGCGCGTGGTGCGAAGATCTATGCCGAGGTCGCGGGATACGGCCTGTCGGGGGATGCCTATCACATCACCGCACCCTCCGAGGATGGCGATGGCGGCTTCCGTTCCATGGTAGCGGCGATTCGAAACGCAGGGCTCACCCCGGCCGATGTGGATTACATCAACGCCCATGGCACCTCCACCATGGCCGATACGATCGAACTTCATGCCGTGGAGCGGCTGCTGGGCGATCATGCGGCACAGGCGACCATGAGTTCCACCAAATCTGCGGTGGGGCATCTGCTCGGAGCGGCCGGCGCGGTCGAGGCGATCTTCTCGATCCTTGCCATCCGCGATCAGGTGGCACCGCCCACCATCAACCTCGATAATCCGGCTGTCGAAACCCCGCTCGATCTGGCCCCCAAGGCCAGGCGTGAGCGCAAGATAGACGTGGCGCTGAGCAATTCATTCGGCTTCGGTGGCACCAATGCGTCGGTTCTCTTCCGAAAGGTCGGCTAGGTCATGTGGCGCCATATCGCATCGAATGCGCTGACCTTTCTGGTGGTGTTGATCTTTCTGGCGGGCGGCGTGATTCTGTGGGGCCAGACGCAGTACACGGCAGAAGGCCCGCTGGACGAGCAGATCTGCCTGCGGGTGCAGCCGGGGGCGACCATGCGCGGCGTCTCGCGACAGCTTGAAGCGCAGAACGCCGTCACCAATGCCACCATCTTCCGGATCGGTGTGGATTACGCCGACAAGACCGCCCTTCTGAAGGCCGGCAGCTGGCTTATTCCGGAAAATGCGAGCATGGCCGAGATCAGCGATATCATCACCCGCGGCGGTGCCAGTACGTGCGGGACCGAAGTGGTCTATCGCATCGGTGTGACGCGCCAACTGGTGGAGGTGCGCGAGCTTGACCCGGCAACGAACCGGTATGTCACACTGGCCGAATTCAGCCCCGCCGAGGAGGAAGCGCCCGAGGAGTTTGTCCGCGTGCGGGCGCAGGGCGACACGCGGTATCGGGTGGCCATCGCCGAAGGGGTGACCTCCTGGCAGATCGTCGAAGGCCTGAAGATGGCCGATGTGCTGACCGGGGATCTGAACGAGGTTCCGCCCGAGGGCTCGCTGGCGCCCGACAGCTACGAGGTGCGCGCGGGCGATGCGCGCGAGGCCCTGATCACGCGGATGCGCAACGCACAGGACGCCTATCTGGCTGCAGCCTGGGAAGGGCGCGCGCCCGATCTGCCGCTGGCCAACCCCTATGAGGCGCTGATCCTCGCCTCGATCATCGAGAAGGAAACCGGCGTGGCCTCCGAGCGCGGGCAGGTGGCTTCGGTCTTCACCAACCGATTGCGCCGCGGCATGCGCCTTCAGACCGATCCCACGGTGATCTACGGGATCACCGGCGGGGAAGGGGTGCTGGGCCGGGGGATCCGCCAGTCGGAACTGCGCGCCGCCACGCCCTACAACACCTATGTGATCGAGGGCCTGCCGCCCACACCCATCGCCAATCCGGGGCGGGCCAGTATCGAAGCGGCGGTGAACCCGCTGGAGACGGACTACATCTTCTTCGTGGCCGCATCTCTCAACCCGGCAGATGGCCACCTCTTTGCCGAAACCCTTGAAGAGCATAACGCCAATGTCGCGCTCTATCGCGCGCTGGAGCGGGAGCGTGACGCAAACCAGTAGCGCGGCGTAAACTGTCCCCGTCCTGGCGGTTCTGCCCGATCCGCGCCTGCCGGCCCGCAGCGCCATGCCGCAGCCCCTACAGCGTGTCGCGTTTGCTCGGGTTCACCTCTGCCCAATGACAGGGCATGCGCCCGCCTCGTTTTGCCGAAGGCAAACCTGCGGTTTGACGGGCGGGCGGGCGCATGCCCGGACCGCAAGCGCCCCGGGGGGGATGAATCCATTTTGGCGCGATATGCTATAGCCTCGAACTGGAGCCGCAGACCGAACCCCAAGCGCATGCTTGCAATCACTGCCCTCAAAGGGCAGGACGGCGTTGCGCGCGCAGGGAGTGAGCGGCCATGAAGGATACGATCAGATTGCTCTATACCGGGCGCAGTCGCCGCGCGAAGCGGTTTCGCTACGCCCTTCTGGCCTTTGATGCGATCACCATCGTCTTCTTCGTGATCACCGCCCCCCTTCCACTCACCCGGGAATTGCTGATCGTCGATGCGGTGCTGGGCGTGCTGATCCTTGCCGATCTGCTGGCGCGGTTCTGGATTTCCACCAATCGACCGCGCCTGCTCCGCCAAGCCTATGTGATCGGTGATCTGATCGTGCTGGCCTCGCTGGTTCTGGCGCCCTTCTTCGGCCAGACACTGGCGGCGCTGCGGGTCCTGCGGGCCCTGCGGCTTCTGCATTCCTATCATGTCCTGCGGGATCTGCGCCGCGATAACAGGTTTTTCCGGCTGCATGAGGATGCCATCGTTGCCGCGGTCAATCTGTTCGTCTTCATCGTGCTGATGACCTCGCTGGTCTTCTATCTGCGCGCCGGGGACGAGCCGGGGCTCGACAGCTATATCGACGCGCTTTACTTCACCGTGGCCACACTCACGACAACGGGATTCGGCGACATCGTGATGATCAGCTCGGGCGGCAAGCTGCTGTCGGTGGTGATCATGATTGTGGGCGTCGCGCTCTTCATCCGCCTCGCCCGCGCCATCTTCGCCCCGGCGAAGATCAAATACAAATGCCCCGAATGCGGCCTGAACCGGCATGACCCGGATGCCATCCACTGCAAGCATTGCGGCCATGACCTGAAGATCGAAACCGAAGGCAACGATGCGTAGCATGCGCCTTCAGAGAGCTTGAGCCACCCTGACCTGCACTTGTGGCGCGCTGTGCTGGCCTTGGGGCTGCATGATGCGGACAAGGGGGCAACGCCACAGGATGCGGCATGGATAGGCTAACACGACTTTCACATGGTCTGTCACTTGGCGCAGGTGGAGCCGCAAGCCGTGCTGCGCGCGTATCGGCCGGAGCGGTTTCAGAAAAGGCCGCAGTTGGTGGCTTAGTCGAGTTTCGGAAGCTTACACGTTGCCAAAATACTATTTGCAGTGTGCCTGCTAAGCATATTTTTCGGAACGGTCAAAGTCGGCAAGTCTGGGTGAACCCACTTTTCGTGAGAACCTTTGCCGCCCTTTCGTTTGGTATAGCCTATGTCGGATATCCTTCGCACGACATCGTTGTAGAAGCCCTTAACCATCCCTAGGCTGGTACTACACCCGCACTATCTGAGGGCCGCTCAAAATAGATGGCCGGAATCAGGTCAAGAAACGATTTACTAGAAAGGTCATGCTTGGAAACATGATTCTCAAGAACCATCTCAGGAGCCAATGCTTTCATCGTCGCTTCGAACTCTTCCAGAGTCGGTGCCTCAATGTGGAGACCGACTATATCCGAGTTGGAGAAGAAGACCTTTGCCTCTTCATCCCAGATTGCATGCACGTGGAATTGCATCTTGGTGTCTCCCTAGTGTTGTCCTGTAGTAATGTAGTTGAACGGTTGCGTGTTCGCAACAGAGGATACTTCACAATATCCTACGCGATTACTAACAGTGCGCCCAACTTTTCACTGACAAATCAGTGACAAGACACAAAACGACGAAACCCGCTTTCGCGGGCTTGGCGTATCGTCTTGTTTTCTTTGGAAGATTTGGCTCCGGCGGTAGGGATCGAACCTACGACCAATTGATTAACAGTCAACTGCTCTACCGCTGAGCTACGCCGGACCATAGCGCCTCTTAGCAACAGATTTCCGGCGCGTCCAGAGGTGTCAGTCGAAATGTTCGCGCCCGCCCATGCGGGGCTCGAGGCGGAACTGCGCGCTGGCCTGCAGGGGGCCATCCGCCCGGGCGATCCGGCGCGCGCAAAGATCGATGAGATGCGCCAGCACGTTGCGTTCCGCCGCCGGGCGCAGCGACGCGGGCGTGTCGGTATAGATGCGCGCGGTCAGTCCTGCCGCGGTGGCCGGGCCGTCTGCGAGCGCCTTGCGGATCATCGCCTCGCGCCCGAGACGGTGCGAGATCAGCCAGTCGATCCGCGCTTTCGGCGCCGTGATCGGCGCGCCGTGGCCTGCGTGAAGCACCTTTGCGGATACCGCGCGCAGGCGCTGGCAGGAGGCCATGAAATCGGTCAGGTCCCCGTCGGGTGGCGAGACGAGGGAACTGGCCCAGCCCATGACCAGATCGCCTGAGAATACAGATTCTTCGGAGACAAAGCTCAGGTGATTGCCGAAGTGCCCCGGCGTCCAGAGACAGCGCAGTTGCCAGCCCTCGGCCCCGATGATCGCCCCATCCTCCAGCGCGATATCCGGGACAAATTCATGATCCACGCCTTCACCGCCGCCCAGAAGGCCGCCCCGGGCGAGTGTCTGCATGATTTCGGAGCGCCCTGCGCGCGCATCGCCATAGCCGAGCACCGGCGCGCCGCTTTCCCGCGAGAGCCTGCGCGCGAGGGGTGAATGGTCCAGATGCGCGTGGGTGACGAAGATATGGGTGATCCGCTGCCCGGGCTGCTGCGCGCTCAGGATCGCTGCGAGATGCTGCGGATCATCCGGCCCCGGATCGATGATCGCCAGATCGGTGGTGCCGAGAAGATAGGTGTTGGTGCCGTGCAGGGTCATGGGCGACGGGTTGGGCGCCAGAATGCGCCGCAGGCCCGGCCCGAGCGTGTCGGGGCGGCCCGGGAGGGGCGCGGGCGGTTCGGCGATGCTCATGACCCTTCCTTTGCGCAGGTGGCGCGGCTAGACATTAGGGATGAAACTGCGATGGCTCAAACCCTATCTGCCACGGGGCCTTTTCGGCCGTGCCGCGCTCAGCCTTCTGGTGCCCATCGTGACGCTCGTACTGGTGGCGACGGTGGTGATTCTGCAGCGTCATTTCGAAGGTGTCACCAAACAGATGACCTTCACCATGGCGCGCGAGATCAATCTGGTGCGCGAGAGCGACGATCCGGGGATCGCCGAGGCGCTGGGGATCGGTGTGCGGCAGATCAGCGCGGCCGAGCTGCCGCCACGGGATGTGCGCAAATGGTACGATCTTTCCGGTATCGTTGTCGCGCATGAATTGCGCAACGAGTTCCCCGATCTGGAGCGCGTCGTGTTGATCGACGATTCGCTTGTGGAACTCTATTTCGACACGGGTGGTGGCTACATCATGCTCGATTTCCCGCGCCGACATGTTTCGGCACGGCGGCCTTATCTGCTTTTTGTCAACCTTTTGGGAACCGGCGTGCTGATGACGGTGATCGCCTATATCTACCTGCGCAAGCAGTTGCGGCCGATCACGCTCCTTGCCCGTGCTGCGGAAGCCTTCGGGCGCGGGCGGCATGTGCCGTACCGGGCCTCGGGCGCGCTCGAGGTGCGCACGGCGGGCAACGCCTTTCTCGACATGCGGTCGCGCATCGAGCGGCAGATCGAGCAGCGTACATTGCTGCTTTCCGGCGTCAGTCATGATCTGCGCACCCCGCTCACGCGGTTGCGGCTGGGGCTTGCCATGCTGGATGAAGCGGAGGCCGAGCCGATGTTGCGGGACGTGGAGGATATGCAGCGCCTGCTGGATGCCTTCATGGATTTCGCACGCGGTGTCGCCGAGGCGGAACCGGAGCCGGTGGACCCGATGGCGCTGGTGGCAGAAGTGATCGAAGATGCTCAGCGCGCCGAGCTTCCTGTCGTTCAGGGCTCCATGGAGGGGGCGGGAGAGGTGCCGCTGCGCAGGTTTGCGATCAAGCGCGCGGTGGAGAATCTCATAGGCAACGCGGTGCGCTACGGGGACCGGGCGGAGGTTTCGGTCTGGCTGTCTGAGCGGTCGCTGCGCATCCGGGTGGAGGATGACGGCCCTGGCATTCCTCCCGAGAGGCGCGAGGAGGCGCTGAAGCCGTTCACCCGTCTCGATCCGGCGCGCAATCAGGATAGCGGGTCCGGTGTCGGGCTTGGTCTTGCCATCGTGATGGATATCGCCCGCGCCCATGGCGGGGTCGTGCGTCTGGGAGAAAGCGCGGACCTGGGCGGCCTGCAAGCCGATATCGTGATCGGCCGGTGAGGGCTTCCGGGACGATCAGGGCGGCAGATCAGGGAAATGGTAGGCCCGGCAGGACTTGAACCCGCAACCAAAGCGTTATGAGCGCTCTGCTCTAACCAATTGAGCTACAGGCCCCCTGAGCGCGGATGTAATGCGCTGTGGGGCATGGGGTCAAGCCTTTGGAAGTTGCGGACAGGCCGGTGATGCGCTACCGCGAACGCGACAGGCGATGCGGGGGCAGACAGGATGGGCGATGGCAAGAACGGGATGACCTATGCCGATGCGGGTGTCGATATCGACGCGGGCAACGCGCTGGTGGAGCGGATCAAACCGGCGGCAAAGCGCACCGCG
>SLDH01000328.1 GCA_007125415.1 Roseovarius sp. | reverse complement strand
TCTGATCAATACGCTGGCGGATGGTGCGCGCGCCGCCGGTGTGGCGATAGAGCTTTCGCAGAAGATCAAGGCCGTGAGACCCGGCCTGCGGCCCCGCGCTGATCTTGCCGGTGGCGCCAGTGTCGAGGCGGATATGATCATCGGGGCGGACGGGTTGCATTCGCAAACCCGCCGCGCGCTGAGGGAACGGCAGGCCCCGCGCTTTACCGGGCAGGTGGCCTGGCGCGCCACATGCCCCGCGGACGGGGCCGCAGCCCCAGAGGCGCGTGTCTATATGGGGCCGGGGCGGCATCTGGTGGTCTATCCGCTGCGGAATCGCAGCATGCTCAATATCGTGGCCGTGCAGGAGCGCGCGGACTGGGCCGAGGAAGGCTGGGATCATAAGGATGATCCGGCGCATCTGCGCGCGGCCTTCGCGGATTTTGGTGATGAGGCCCGGACGGTGCTGGCGCGTATCGAAGAGACGCATCTCTGGGGGCTGTTCCGACACCCTGTTGCGGAGCGATGGCAGAGCGATGGGCTGGCCATTCTGGGTGATGCCGCGCATCCCACCTTGCCCTTTCTGGCGCAGGGCGCCAATCTTGCGCTCGAAGATGCATGGGTTCTCGCGGATGTGCTGGGCGCGGGTGCGCCGCTTGAAACCTATCAGGCGCGCAGACAGGCGCGCGCCCGCAAGGTGATCGACGCGGCAACGGGCAATGCGTGGAAATATCACTTGTCCTTCAAGCCCTTGCGCTTCGCAGCTCATCTGGCGCTTAAGGCCGGTGGCGCTCTGGCGCCGGGCCGGATGATGGCCCGGCTTGACTGGATCTACGGGCATGACGTGACCGAGGGGACAGAATTTCCCGGTAGAACTTCCCGGTGAACGATCTCTGCGTGACGCGGTTTCGGCCCGAATTGACCGCCCCTGCGTCAGCCGGGCATGCGCCTGGGTGGGGATGAATCAACTTCGGCGTAACATTCTATTATCGCACGAAATTACGCTTCGAGCTTGATCCAGATCGGCACGTGATCCGATGGCTTTTCGCGGGCGCGGACTTCCTTGTCGATGGCGCAGTCGCTCATCAGATCGGCCGCCTGCGGGTTCAGAAGAAAATGGTCGATCCGAATGCCGTCATCGCGGTTCCATGCGCCGGCCTGATAGTCCCAGAAGGTGTAGTGCCCGGGCCCCTGCTGCCGCGCCCGGAAGGCATCGGTGAACCCCAGGTTGACGATCCGCCGAAAGGCCGCCCGGCTTTCGGGACGCGCCAGCGCATCCTCGGCCCATGCCTCGGGGCGTTTTGCGTCCATGTCCTGCGGGATGATGTTGTAATCGCCCCCCATCACCACCGGCTCTTCCGTGTTCAGAAGCGCTTGCGCATGGGCGTGCAGCCGGTCCATCCAGGCGAGCTTGTAATCGTATTTCGGCCCCGGCGCCGGGTTCCCGTTGGGCAGGTAGAGGCCACAGACGCGGATCGCGGTCGCCGCGCCCATGACCGTGGCCTCGATCCAGCGGGCCTGTTCATCCTCCGCGTCGCCCGGCAATCCGCGGCGAACGTCCTCAAGCGGCCGGCGCGACAGGATCGCCACACCATTGAAGCTTTTCTGGCCATGGGTTTCGACATGGTAGCCCATGTCCTCGAAATGCGCGCGGGGAAATCCCTCGTCAACGCTCTTGATCTCCTGAAGGAGCGCGACATCCGGTTCCGCCTCGCTCAGCCAGTCACTCAGCGCGCCAATCCGCGCCTTGATCCCGTTGATATTGAAACTGGCGATTTTCATGCGCATGCCCCCGCTCGTTGCCCAACTCTATCGCGCATGGGCGCGGGCCCTGCAAGCTACATGGAAAAGGAGGTGCCACAGCCGCAGGAGGACGACGCATTGGGATTGTCGATCACGAAACGCGCCCCGATGAGTTCCTCGCTGAAATCGATCACGGCTCCGGTCAGAAAGGGCAGGGACACGGCGTCCACGACCACCTTTTCCCCGTTCCCTTCGAGGATCAGATCATCCTCGGCCGGGCCATCGAGCTTGATGTCATACTGAAAGCCCGAGCAACCACCGCCCTCCACCGCGACGCGCAGGGCTTGCCCCTGCCGGGCGGCCCCGATTTCGGCCAGACGGGCAAAGGCGCGTTCGGTCACTTTCGGGGGCAGGTTCATCTTGGCGCATCCTTCGGTTTCATTCGGACTGTTCATGCAATATATGAAATCGGCAGCGTGGCGACAAGGACAGGCAAAGAGATGCAGGTGGCCTATGCCATGACACCCGACCTGACGCGGGGTCGGCGCACCCCGGAGGAGGAGAGCGCATTTCGGTCCTGCTTCCAGCGGGATCGTGATCGCATCATCCATTCCAGTGCGTTCCGCCGCCTCAAGCACAAGACGCAGGTTTTCGTGGAGCATGAGGGCGATTATTTCCGCACAAGGCTCACTCATTCGATCGAGGTCGCGCAGGTGGCGCGCACCATCGCGGGTGCGCTGGCGCTCAATACGGAGCTGACCGAGGCGGTGGCACTTGCGCATGATCTCGGGCATACGCCATTCGGCCACACCGGCGAAGAGGCACTGGATGCGCTGATGGCCCCCTATGGCGGCTTCGATCACAATGCCCAGGCGGTACGAATCGTGACCTCGCTGGAGCGTCATTATGCCCTTTTCGACGGGTTGAACCTCACATGGGACACGCTGGAAGGGATCGCCAAGCACAATGGCCCGGTCACGGGCGCGCTCCCCTATGCGCTGGCCGAATACAATGCGCAGCATGATCTCGAGCTTGACACCCATGCCAGTGCCGAGGCGCAGGTGGCCGCTCTGGCCGATGATATCGCCTATAACAATCATGACCTGCATGATGGGCTGCGCGCGGGGCTGTTCTCCGAGGCGGATGTCCGTGATCTGCCCATCGTGGGGGAGTGCTACGCGCAGGTGGAGAAGGCCTATCCTGATCTGACCGCCTATCGCCGCCGTCACGAGGCGCTGCGCCGTGTCTTTGGCGTCATGGTCGAGGATGTCATCACCACATCGCAGACCCTGTTGCGCGAGGCGCAGCCGCGGTCGTCCGCCGATATCCGCCATCTCGGGCACCCGGTGATCGGGTTTTCACCGGCGCTGCGCCGTGATCTCGGAGTAATCCGGGATTTTTTGTTCCGGCGCATGTATCGCGCCCCCGCGATCATGGAAATGCGCGCGCAGGTCACCGATATCCTCCGCGCCCTCTTTCCCTTCTACATGGATCAGCCGACGCATCTGCCCGAGCGGTGGCAGGAAGATGTGGCGCGAGTGGAAGATGAAACCGCGCTGGCGCGCCTGGTGAGTGACTACATTGCCGGAATGACCGATCGGTTCGCCCTGCAAGAGCATGCGCGCCTTCTGGGCGGGCTCGATGGCAGCTTCGACAAGGGCGCGCGCGGCGGGGTGTAGCAGGCTGCGGGAAAACTGCTTCGCGCCACTTCGGTCCCACTGTCTCGCCGGGGCGCCCTGCCCGGGCGCGGCCCTCGGCGCGAAGCCCGCTTCGCGGCGATTGACCTTGCCGTCGTCGTTGGATACCTCAGCCCCATGTGATCAAGGAGCCTCCGGGATGAACCTCTTCAACGACATCCGCGCCCTCGTGCTGGAGGCGCTGGCCGGGCTGCAAGCCGCGGGCGGCCTGCCAGAGGGGCTCGATTTCGGCAATGTCGCCGTCGAGCCGCCGCGCGATCCGTCTCATGGCGACATGGCGACCAATGCCGCGATGGTGCTGGCCCGACCCTCGGGGCAAAAGCCCCGCGAGATCGCCGAGGCGCTGGCCGCTCTGCTTGTTGCGGATGCGCGGATCATGGCCGCCGATGTGGCAGGTCCGGGCTTTCTCAATCTGCGGCTTGCCCCAACGGTCTGGCAGGAAGTGGTGCAGACGACGCTGCGCGAGGGTGCGAATTTCGGGCGCTCCGGCATGGGGCAGGGCAAGCGTGTGAATGTCGAATATGTATCGGCCAATCCCACCGGGCCCCTGCATGTGGGCCACACGCGCGGGGCTGTCTTCGGGGATGCGCTGGCCAGCCTGCTCGAATATGTCGGCTATGACGTGACACGCGAATATTACATCAATGATGGCGGCGCGCAGGTCGATGTGCTGGCGCGATCCGTCTATCTGCGCTATCTCGAAGCGCATGGTCAGGCGGTGGCGTTCGAGGATGGCACCTATCCCGGCGATTACCTTATCGAGGTGGGCGAGGCCCTGAAGGACAAGGTGGGCGCGGCCTATATCGACCAGCCCGAAAGCGTCTGGCTGGAGGCGGTGCGCGATTTCGCCACCGATGCGATGATGCTGCTGATCAAGGCCGATCTCGGCGCGCTCGGCGTGCAGATGGATCATTACTATTCGGAGAAATCGCTTTACGGCACGGGACGGATCGAGGCGGCGCTGGCCGATCTTGAGCAAAAGGGGCTGATCTATGAAGGCGTGCTCGAGCCGCCCAAGGGCAAGAAGCCCGAGGACTGGGAGCCCAGAGAGCAGACCCTTTTCCGCTCCACCGCCCATGGGGATGACGTGGACCGCCCGGTGAAGAAATCCGACGGTGCATGGACCTATTTCGCCCCCGATATCGCCTATCACTACGACAAGATCGCGCGCGGTTTCGACATGCTGATCGATGTCTTCGGTGCCGATCACGGGGGATACGTGAAACGGATGAAGGCTGCCGTTTCCGCCCTGAGCGACGGGCGCGTGCCGCTTGACATAAAGCTGACGCAGCTTGTGAAGCTCTACAGGGATGGCGAGCCCTTCAAGATGTCCAAACGCGCAGGCACTTTCGTGACCCTGCGCGATGTGGTCGATCAGGTTGGTCCCGATGTCACCCGGTTTCACATGCTCACGCGCAAGAACGACGCGCCGCTCGATTTCGATTTCGCCAGGGTGCTCGAGCAGTCGAAGGACAATCCGGTCTTCTACGTGCAATACGCCAATGCGCGGGTTAACTCGGTACTGCGCAAGGCGGCTGAAGCGGGCATCGATGTCTCCGACGCGACACTGGCCGCAGCCGATCTCGCAAAGCTGGAGGATGAGGCGCAACTGAACGTGGCGCGCAAGCTCGCGGAATGGCCACGCCTTGTGGAGCTCGCCGGACGCACGAACGAGCCCCATCGCGTAGCCTTCTATCTCTATGATCTGGCCAGCGACCTGCACAGCCTGTGGAACCGTGGCAATGATCTGCCTGCCCTGCGCTTTCTCGATGAGCAGGATGCACCCGCCTCACAGTCGAAAATCGCGCTCGCGCGGGCCGTGACCGTTGTTATTTCCTCAGGTCTTGGTATTCTTGGCGTAACCCCGGCGGAAGAGATGCGGTAAAACCGTGCTGGTTCGGGGAGGCATAGGCAGAAACTCCCCGGTGATCGACGCTCGCCGGAGAAGAAGAGGCGAGACATGGCACAGATGCAGGACACGCAGCCTCGCGCTGCGGCCCGTAAGACCCCGCGGATATCCACCATCACCAATGCCATCGGCGCGATCCTTTCGTTTGCGCTTGTGGTCGGCATCGGCATATGGGGCTACAAGATGTGGATGCGTGATGTAAGCGGCGTACCCGTGGTGCGCGCGGCCGAAGGGCCGGTACGGGTGGCACCGGCCGATCCGGGCGGCCAGCTGGCGCGCCATGTCGGGCTGAGCGTCAATGATGTGGCGGCCGAAGGCGGTGCGGCGGCACCGGCCGACACTCTGGTCCTCGCTCCGCCGCCGCTCGACCTCAGCCTTGAGGAATTCGCCCCCGTTGCCGCGCCCGTGGCCCCCGATGATGCCGAGATTTCGGCCGTGGAGCGGCTTGCAGCACAACTTGCCGAGGGTGTCGCGCCCCTGGCCGAGCTGGCACCCCTTGGCGAAGTGCAGCCAGCCACGGAGGAAGAGGTGCGGGCCGCCATTGCGGCGGCGACCGGTGTGGAGCCCGAGGTGGTGCGCCCTCCGGATGTGGACGAGCCTGAGGCGGTGGAGGAAGCGAGCGAGCAGGAGGGGCTGGGACGTTCCCTGCGCCCGCAGGAGCGCCCGCTTGAGCTTGGCAATGTCCAGCCCGTTGCGGCACTGGCCCCAGCACCGGCGGCAGAGGAAATCGACCCGGACACGATCCCCGTTGGCACGCGCCTCGCGCAGCTTGGCGCCTTCGACAGCGCCGAGACAGCGCGCCGCGAATGGGAAAGGCTGAACACCCGTTTCGGCGAATATCTCGCGGGCAAATCCCGGGTGATCCAAAGCGCCAGCAGCGGCGGGCGCACCTTCTACCGGCTGCGCGCCATGGGCTTTGAAGACCTGCAAGACGCGCGGCGTTTCTGTTCGGCGCTTGTCTCGGACAATGCCGAATGCATTCCGGTGGTCACAAGGTGAGTCGTTTCGGGGCCACGATACTCGATGCTGAAGGCCTGCGCCTCACAGCCGATGAAAGGGCCTTCTTCCGCGATGCGAACCCTTTCGGCTTCATCCTTTTCGCGCGCAACATCGACACCCCCGATCAGGTGCGCGCGCTTTGCGGTGAATTGCGGGAAGTGGTGGGGCGCGAGGCCCTCATCACCATCGATCAGGAGGGCGGGCGCGTCCAGCGCCTGCGCGGCCCTCAATGGCGCGAGTGGATGCCGCCGCTGGAGCAGGTCGAGGCCGCGGCCCTGCCGGCGGAGGCGATGTATTGGCGCTACCGGATCATCGCCAGCGAACTGCATGCGCTGGGCATTGACAGCAATTGCGCGCCGCTCGTGGACGTGGCCGGGGCGGACACGCACCCCTTCCTGAAAAATCGCTGCTACGGCACCGAGGCCGAGGCTGTGGCCGAGATCGGCCGCGCGGTGGCGGACGGGTTGCTCGATGGTGGCGTCCTGCCCGTCGTCAAACACATGCCCGGCCATGGGCGCGCGATGGTGGACAGCCATCTGGACCTGCCGGTGGTGGATGCCGATGCCGAAGACCTGTCCGATACGGATTTCGCCCCGTTCCGGGCGCTCAATGACCTGCCCTTGGGCATGACCGCCCATGTGGTGTATTCCCGGCTGGATGATGCCCCCGCCACGACCTCAGCGCAGATCATGGACATGATCCGCAGAGATATCGGCTTCGACGGTCTGATCATGACCGATGACATTTCGATGAAGGCGCTTTCCGGGTCGCTCGCGGAGATCACCCGGGATGCGCTGCGCGCCGGGTGCGATGTGGTGCTGCACTGCAATGGGACCCTTGAGGCGCGCGCGCAAACCGCCGCCGCAGCCGGCGAGTTGAGCGATGTGGCGCAGGCGCGCGCCGAGATTGCACTTGCCGCGCGGATCACCCCCGATCCGGTGGACGAGGCGGCGTTGGAGGCAAGAATGGCTGAAGCCATGAAGGGCGCGTGGTGATGGTCGCGGAGAGTTTCGATCAGGGTGCAAAGGTGGAAAGCGTGGCCGACCGCCTTGTCACGGAGGCGCTGATCGTTGATCTTGACGGGTTCGAGGGCCCGCTTGATCTGCTGCTGACGCTGGGGCGCACGCAGAAGGTGGATCTGAGGCAGATCTCGATACTGGAGCTGGCCCGGCAATATCTGGATTTCGTCGAAAAGGCGAAGGCGCTGCGCATCGAACTCGCGGCCGATTATCTTGTAATGGCGGCCTGGCTTGCCTTTCTCAAATCGCGACTGCTGCTGCCGCCGGACCCGGCAGAGGACGGGCCCTCGGGCGAAGATCTCGCCGCGCACCTTGCCTTCCAGCTCGAGCGTCTTCAGGCGATGCGCGAAATGGCTGCCCGACTCCTGGCGCGGGATCAGTTGGGCCGCGATTTCTTCGCGCGCGGTGTGCCCGAAGATGTCCGGCAGGTGCGCAAGCTGACCTACACTGCGACCCTTCTCGATCTGATGCAGGGCTATGCGAGGATCCGCACACGGGATGATTTCCGCCCCTATGTGATGGACCGCGACGCGATCTTCACGCTGGAGCAAGCCTTGGAGCATATGCGTCGTCTCATCGGCTTTGCCGGCACCTGGACCGACCTTTCGGCCTATCTGCCCGACGGATTCACCGACGATCCCGTGCGCCGGCGCAGCGCCACGGCTTCGAATTTCGCAGCGGCTCTGGAACTGGCCAAGGAGGGCCGGGTAGATTTGCGCCAGAGCGAGACATTCGCCCCTGTCGAGCTGCGCCGCAAGGAGCATCGCGATGACTGAAGAGCATGAGAAAGCGGAACAAAGCCTCTTCGCCGCGCCGCCCCTCGCCGAACAGGAGCGGATGCTGGAAGCGATCCTCTTTGCCACCGCAGAGCCGGTGAGCATTCGCGACATGGCGGCCCGAATGCCCCATGGCAGCGACCCGGCCGAGGCACTGGTGCAGTTGCGCAAGCGATATGAAGGGCGCGGCGTGCAGATCCGGCGTGTGGGTGATACCTATGCGATGCGCACGGCGCCCGATCTGGGCTTTCTCATGCATCGCGAGACCATCGAGCGGCGCAAACTGAGCCGTGCGGCGATCGAGACGCTGGCCATCATCGCCTATCACCAGCCCGTCACCCGCGCGGAGATCGAGGAAATAAGGGGCGTGTCGGTCAGCCGCGGGACGGTTGACCAGTTGCTGGAGATGGAATGGATCCGCTTTGGCCGTCGCAAGATGACACCGGGGCGTCCGGTGACCTTTGTCGTGACCGATGCCTTTCTCGACCATTTCGGGCTGGAAAGCCCGCGCGATCTGCCCGGACTGGCCGAACTGCGCGCGGCGGGCCTTCTGGAAAACAGACCGCCCCCCGGCGAGATGCCCCAATTCGGCGAGGGAGATACCGATGCAGAAGAGACTGCGGTCGATGGACAGAACGAACTTTTCGGCGATTGAGGGCACCATGCCTTCAAAATTGCATATTCGGTGATTAACTTCACCTGAAGCAGTCAAGGGAGAGCGTAATGAACGCCGACAGAATAATCAGCATGATCATTCGGCAGATCATGCGCCGCGTGATTGGCCGGGGCATCAATGCCGGGCTCAACGCCGCGACCAGAGGAACAGGCAAATCCGATTCCCAACCCGTCCCGGGCGGCAAAGAGGGCCAGAAGCGCACGCGGCAATCGCTCCGCGCGGGGCGCCGCCTCAGCAAATT
>SLDH01000160.1 GCA_007125415.1 Roseovarius sp. | reverse complement strand
GGGGGGAGGGTCGGGCGCGGCCCGGGCTGGCCGCCCGGGCCGGGGCGTGTGGCGGGCGTGGAGAAAAAGAATTCCCCGCCCTCAGTATCAAAACAGACATGCGCAGGACTTTTTCAGCAAGCTGTTACCCAACGTCCCGCAGGATCGCGGCGAAGGCGGGGAAGAGGGCTGGTGTGGCGGTGATCACCGTGCCCGTATCTTCAGGCCGCTCATCCGGCACCGAACCCTCGACCACGGCACCGGCTTCGCGCAACAGGACCAGCCCCGCCGCGATATCCCATGGCTGCAACCGGCGCTCCCAGAATCCGTCGAGCCTGCCGGAGGCCACATAGGCAAGATCGAGCGCCGCCGCGCCCATGCGCCGCACCCCGGCACAGTGCGGCATCAGCCGAGCGATATCGGCTGCATGCGCGTCGATATGGGCCATGCCGCCGAAGGGGATGCCGGTTCCGAAGAGCGCCGCCGAGAAATCGACGGTCCGCGCGGCGGTGATCGGGCGCCCGTTCAATGTGGGACCCTCTCCGCGCAGCGCCGCAAAGGTCTCGTCGCGGAGCGGATCATGCACGACACCGAGGATCAGCGCGCCGTCCTCGGCCAGCGCGACCGAGACCGCCCAATGCCCGATGCCGCGCAGAAAATTCGTCGTACCGTCGAGCGGATCAACGATCCAGACGCGGTTCCGACCCGGAGCGGTGCCGGTTTCCTCGCCCAGCCAGCCGTCATCCGGCCTCGCGCGGGCGAAGCCGCTGCGCAGGTGTCGCTCGGCGGCGTGGTCGGCCTCGGACACGAAATCGCCCGCGCGCTTGGCACTCACCGTCAAACGGTCGCGCGCGCGCCAGTGCCGGAGCAGGATCGCACCGGCCTCCCGCGCGAGCCGCAGCGCAAGGGTGAGATCGTCTTCGGTCATCGCTTCAGCACCCCGCGGCAACACGGTCAAGAACATCGGCCACGCACCTTGCCGTGTCTTCCCATCCGGGCAAGCTCTGGCCCGCAGATGCCGAGGCCGCCGCCATCGCCACCCGCGTTGCCTTCTCGTCAAGAACCCGCACGAGGGCCTCCGCAAAGGCTGTCGGGTCGTCCGGGGGCACCAGCAGCCCCGCATCGGGGGCCACCGTATCGGCCACCGCACCGGTAGCGCAGGTCACGATGGGCAGGCCATGCGCCATCGCTTCGTCAAAGACGATGCCATAACCCTCGTACCTCGTGGCGAGCGCGAAGAGGCCGGCCTGCCCGTAGAGCCGCGCAAGCGTCGCGTCCGGCAGGCCGCCCGCAAGGCGCACCCGCTTTGAAAGGTCAAGTTCGGTGCGCAACCGGGACAGGCGCGCCGCGTAGGAGGCGTCCAGCGCCGCGCCCGCGATCACCGCCTGCCATGGCCGATCGGCCAGTCGCGCCAGCGCGCGCAGCAAGACATCGTGCCCCTTGCGCGGCACCTGGATACCGACGGCAAGAATCAGAGGTGGATCGATCTTGCTGGCCGTGCCGGAGGGCCGGTCTGTGCCGGGCCGCGCGACGGTGATGCGCGCGCTCGCCACGCCGTATTCCGAGGCGAGCAGCGCGGCGGTGTGCGGGCTGGTGACGATGATATGGGCGGCAAGAGCCAGATTCTCGCGCTCGGTGCGGTAGAGATGGTCGCGCCGGCCGGGGGAAAGCCCGATCTCATGGGCGAGAGGGTGATGCACCAGCGCGATGATGGGCGCGGAGATCCCGGTCAGCACTGTGCGATCCATGGCCCCCATGGCCAGCCCGTCAATGATGACCGGGCTGCCAGCAGGCACCGCGGCAAGGCGGGCCGCTGCCGCTTGCATGTCAGGGGGCGTCGGGTCGGGAAAGGAGGGGCCGAGCGCCAGATGCGCGACCTCGCGGTGGAGCGCGCGAAGAGCCGCGAGCAGACGGCGGCAATAGAGGTAGCCACCTGTGCGGGTCATGATGTCGCCGGGCACTGCAAGCACCGCGCCGGGGGCTCTCACCTCATCGCAATGCCTTGGGGCAGTGGGCTGTGCCGGGCTCATTGGTTCACCACCCCGATCCGGGTCATGCGCCCTGCCGCGACCGCACCAGGCAGGGCCGCGACGATCAGGGTGAGGCCGAAGGCAACACTGGCGGCCAGCCCCTCGGCTGCCGTCGCGCCGACACCCAACAAGAGCGCCGCCGCGGCCCCTTCGCGCAGGCCCCAGCCGCTGACGGTGATCGGCACCAGCATCATCAGCAGGATCGGCGGGACCAGAACCAGGGCCGCAAGGGGCGGCAGATGGACGCCGACGGCAGCCGCGCAGCAGGCGAAGGCGGCCACGTTGAGAAGGGCTGTGCCAAGGCTTGTCGCGATCTGGCGCAGCCGCACCCGAGGTGCCCAGAGGGCGCGCCGGAACGCGGCCTTGAACGCCCCCAGCGCACTACCCGTCCGCCCGGGCAGGCGCGGCCCGACAGACCAGAGCACCAGCCAAAAGCCCGTTATCCCCGCGATCAGGCTCAGAAGCGGCGCAAGAAGCATTGTGCTCAGCCATTGAAAGCCTCCCGGCAAGGCCAGACTGGCGAGCACCGCACCGGCAAAGAGCGCGAATAATGCGATCTGCCCCGCCAGCCGCTCGAACAGCACTGCCTGTCCGGAGGCCATCAACCCCGACTGCACACGCGCCCGCAGAGCGCGGCCCGCGTCACCGAGCACGCCCCCCGGCAGCACCTGGTTGACGATCTGTGACAGGTAATATTCCGATAGTGCCGTGCGCAGATCGAGCCTGATGCCGAATTGCCCTGCCGTCAGCCGCCAGCGCAGCGCCGAAAGCACGGTCTGCGCGGTGAGCAGCGCCAGAGCACCCGCCAGCCAGAGCGGCTGCGCCCCGGCAAGGTGGGCAAGCGCCGCCTGCCCATCCACAAGCCGCCACAGCAGGGCAAGCAGGCCCAGGGTCACGGTGATTTGCACCGCCCTGAGGACCGGCCTCGCCATCACGTCAGCCTTCCCCGCCCGAGAGGGCCGAACTGAAGCTTTGCAGGATACGGTCGCGCATCCGGTCCATGGGCACAGCGGCCCCGTTGTCGGGTGGGATCATGCCCGGCGCAAGCCCCCAGTCGGCGGCGGCCCGCGCGACCAGATGAGACGGGCCGATCACATGAAGCGGCACGTCGCGCCGCTCATCGAGCGCCACGAAGCCCGCCGCCTGATGATCGCCGAGCACGATCATCAGCGGCGGATCCTCGGCGTGGCGGGCGGCGTAGGAGAAAACCACCTGCAGCGCATAATCGACGGCGAGGCGGTATTGCTCCCGTACCCGGTCATGATCGCGCCAAACAAGCTCTGGCGGATCGCCTGCCGTAGCCATCGGATCGAAGATGCGCCCGTCGCCGATCTCGTCCCAATCCACCATCTCGGGCACCGGCACCCATGGCGCGTGGGACGAGGCGGTGGCGACCTGGATGAAGAAAGGCCGGTCATCGGGCGGTGCCGCGCGCAGGAGCCGGTCCATGGCGAGAAAGACGAACTGATCGGGCATTGTGACCCAGTTGAAATTCCTCCCCTCATAGCCGAGATCGGCGGCGGCAAGGATGGTTTCAAACCCCATGACGCTGCTTTCCGGCCAGTCGAGTGTGATCTGCGGCATCACCGCTGCGGTGTGGAACCCCGCGCGCGCGGCGAGGTGATAGAGCGTCTGACGACCCGAGGCGAGCACCGCACCGTAGCGCGTCTGCCCATCGACCCAGAGCCCGTTCGCGAAGGTGGCATGGGCGAGCCAGCTTTGCCCCCCATAGGTGGGCGCGGTGAGAAGGCCCGAGGCCGTCACGACACCCCTTGCGGCCAGATCGGCCTCGCCAGCCTGCAATGTGGCGCGGTGCAACTCTGCGTAAAGCGGTATGTCGAGGCTGGTGCGCCCGTAGCTTTCCACGAACACGACAATGACATCGCGGTCGATCAGATCGAGGAGGGTCTCCTCCTGATCGAAAGGATCGCTCGCGGCGGCAGCCTTGAACGCCTGCAGATCGGCAAGCGTTGTGCGCACCATCTGCAACCGCTCGACGCCCACGCGCGCCGTGAAGGCCGCACCGGGTGGCTCGGCAGGCAAGGCCCAATGGCCCATTGTGGCGCCGATCTCGGCCGTGGCCAGCCCCGCCGACAGGAGTGCTGTGCCCGCTGTTGCGCCCCGCCAGACGGGCCGCGCCGGGCCCGCCGCTGCCCATACCCCGGTCGCCCACCAGAGGCACGCCGCGACGGCGATCATCGTCAGCACCGCCGCGAGCAGCGACAGCACCATGAGCACCGGTCCGATCGCCCCGGTCAAAAGCCGCAGGCCCGCCTCGACGAGCGCCATGTCAGCCACTGGGTTGAAGCCGCGGGCCAGCGCTGTGAACATCGCGAAATCCGCCGCCTTGAGCAGCGCGATCAGCACAAGCGCTGCAACGATCACGAAACGGAATGCCGTGCCCGCCCGCCCGGGCCCGATGGCCAACAATCCCAGCAGAAGAGCGGGCCATTCAAGCGGAAACGCGGCCAGCGCCCCCCAGGTCATGGCCGCAGGGTGATTGGGCTGCACGAGCACGAGATAGAGCGCTGCAGCAGCCAGTGCGAGGCGCAGGGCGGCACCGGTCACGGGCGGGCCCGCCAGAGCCACAGCGTGTCGCGCCCGAAGGACCAGAGCAAGGCTCCCGCCGCCGCCAGAACGAGCCCCAGCGCAAGTTCCCCTTCCACGAAGGGGGCCTGCAGGGCGATCAGCGTCGCAATCTGAGCCACGCAGACGGCCTTGCGCCCGGCTCTCTCGGGCAGCGGTGCGGCCATCCACGGCCATACCCGGCCCGCTGCGGCAAAGAGGTAGCGGGGCAGACCCAGCAAGAGCACAACCGGCCCGACCGCGCCCGAGCCCCAGGCATTCAGGGCGAGGATAAGACCCAGCGCGGCATCGACCTCCATGTCGAACCGCGCCCCGAAACCCGATACCCGGCCTTCCCGACGGGCCAGCCAGCCATCGGCCCCATCGAGGATGAGCACCATCACCGCCAAGGATATCACAGCCCATGCAGCGCTGGGCGCCAGGAGCGGCGCAAGCAGGCTCGCCGTCAGCCCCAGCCGGATCAGTGTCACGATGTTGCAAAGGCCGGGGCTGTCATGCGGGTAGCCGCGCCGCATCAATGCCAGCGCCAGCAGCGCGCCGATCGCGTAGCACAAGGTCGCAAGGAAAAGCGCACTCGGCACCGGCCCGACCAGCGCCAGCGTCAGGAGCGGCACGGCAAGCCCCACCGCGACGGATGCGGCAGAAAAACGGCTCCTCGCAGATCGAAGGGGCACACGGGGCGTCATTGCATGAGGTGAAGCAAGACCGGGCTGAAGCTCATCCATAAGGCATGGTCTAGCAGGCTGCTGAGAAATGAACAGGGCTGCAAACGCGAGGGAAGCTGTTCTTCCCCCTGTTTCAATACATCAAGAAGAGGGTGTTCGTCGGGAAAACTGCCCCCGGGCAGTTTTCTGATCCTCCTTACCGCCGCCCGGGCTGGTCGCCCGGGCGAAAAAGGTGGGTCAAGCGTGGCGCGCAACAGATTTGCGGCTCAACGCGCCTGGTGGGGGGGTCAGACATCTTTCAAGAACCTGCAAGGCTGCCTGACAGGTGTCAAGGTGGCGGCATGCTTGAATTCGGGTCGCAGGTGTCTATGCTTCACGCAGAGGCAAGGGAGATTGCAGATGAGCAACCCGACCTACTCTGCTCCGGCGCGGGCGCTGCACTGGCTGATGGCGATATTGATCCTGCTGACCATCCCCGCCGGGCTGATCATGGTGCAGGAGGGTCTGGAACGCAGCGTGCAGAATGCGCTCTTCATCTTTCACAAGAATGTCGGCGTTGCGTTGCTCATCCTCGTTCTGCTGCGGCTTTTCTGGCGCTGGCGCAGCCCGCCGCCGCCCAAGCCCGCGAGCCTTCCGGCCCTGCAGGCAAAGGCCGCCGAACTGAGCCATGCCGGGCTCTATGTGCTGATGATCGCGGTGCCTGTGGCGGGATATGTGCGGGTGAAAGCGGGCGGTTTCCCGATCGAGAGCCTCGATGCGCTCAATATGCCCTCGCTCGTGCCGCGATCGGATGCTTTGGCGGAGGTGGCGAAGCTGGTCCACTACGGCGCGGGCCTCGCCATCATGGCGCTCATCGCGCTGCATGTCGGGGCTGCCCTTTTCCACGGCATCGTGAAGCGTGATGGCATTTTTTCGCGCATGTGGCCGCCCCTTGGTGGTGGCGGCCGCTGACCGGGGGCTTGTTTCCGAGGCGCCATGCGATACCTGCAAACTGCGCGGAAGCTGAGGCGCGCGGATCTGCCGGGCCCTAAGGAGGGGTCAGAGCGAGAATGTCGATGGTCGAAACGATGTCGCGCGCCGAACGCCGCATTGCCGGTGCGCTTGCCCGGCCCGGCGCGGGGTGGCTGGCGCTTCATCTGGTGCTGACACTTGCCGGCGCGGCCGCTGCCACCGCCGCAATGGCGTCGGCCCTGGCCAGCTGGACACCGGCATCCTGGGCCGCGCTCGCTCTGGTCGCGCTCGGGGCGCTCTGGATTTCAGGCGGTGCTGCCACGGCGCTCATCGGCCTCATGCAACCAAAGGCTGCGGCGGAGGTGGTGCCGGAGGGATGGCGGCCCAGAGGACGCACGGCCATACTCGTCATGCTCTGCGGAGAGGAACCCGGCCCGCTGGCGGCCTATCTCGCCGCGCTGCGCCGGGATGCGGATGCGCTTGGGCTGGAGGGCACGACAGATATCTTCGTTTTGTCGGACACAAGCGACGCGGCCCCTGCCGCCAAGGAGCAGGCCGTGCTGGCCCCGCTTGTCGCCACAGGCAGCATCATCTATCGCCACCGCACTCACAACACGGGCCGCAAGCCCGGCAACATCGCCGAGTGGCTGGCCACCCGGTCAGGCGGCTACAGCTACATGTTGGTGCTCGATGCCGACAGCCGCATGGCCGCTGGACGTATCCGGTCGATGATCCACCGGATCGAGGCCCGGCCGGACCTTGGCCTCTTGCAGGCCGGCATGGGGATGGTGCCGGGGCGCAGCCTCTTTGGCCGCCATCAGCGCGTGGCCTCCCGGCTGCTGGCGCCGAATTTCGGCCGGGGCCTCGCGGCCTGGTCGGGAGAGGCCGGAAATTACTGGGGGCATAATGCGATCATGCGCATCGCCGCCTTCCGAAGCGCCGCGCAACTGCCCGTGCTTTCAGGCCCTGCACCCTTTGGCGGGCCACCCCTCAGCCATGATTTCGTCGAGGCTGCATGGATGCGCCGCGCGGGCTGGGTGGTCATGCTTGATCCCGACACGCGGGGCAGTGCCGAGGACGGGCCGCAGACGCTGGCGGAATTTCACAAGCGCGACCGGCGCTGGTGTCAGGGCAATCTTCAGCATATCCGCCTGATCGGCGCGCCGGGGCTCGACCCGGTCAGCCGGCTGCATCTCGGCTACGGCATTGCAAGCTATGTCGCTTCACCGCTATGGCTTGCGCTGATGCTGCTTGTCGCCGCCGGGCTTGTCCGGGTCGAAGGGGTCATTCCGCTTCTCGTGGTGGTCACGCTCCTGCTTATGCCCAAGCTCTGCGCGCTCGGCCATTGGCTGCATCGCGCCCGCAGCGCGGCGCGGCGGCGGCGCTTTGTGCGCGCGGGACTGGGCGAGTTGGCCTTGTCCACCCTGATCGCGCCGCTGATCATGGTGCGCCAGAGCGGTGCCGTGCTCTCGGTGCTGGCAGGGCGCGATTGCGGCTGGAAGTCGGGCCACGCGCCGCGCCATGTGTTGCCGCAGGGATTGCCCGAGGCGGCGGTGGGCGCAACGCTTCTGGCGCTCGCCATGATGACCAGCGCGCTTGCCACGGCGGTCTGGCTCTTGCCCGTGGCCCTGCCACTGCTGAGCGCACCGGCGTTGCAAAGCTGGATTGACCGGGGCGCCTGACGATGGATCGCCGCGCCTTCCTTTCGGCCACGGCGGCGGCCCTTGCCTTGCCCCGCGAGCACCTTTCGGCGCAACCGGAGCCGGCCTCGTTGCTTGAGATGGCGCGTGCGCTTGCGGCGAAGCCGTATCAGGCGCCGTCGGTCCAGTTGCCGCCGCCCTTCGCGGGGCTGACTTACGACGCCTATCGCGCTATCCGGCCGATCTCCGGCCGGGCCGCACTGTTGCCGCTGGGACAGGATTACGCCGTCGATCTCCTGCCGCCCGGCCTGTTCTTTCCCCATCCCGTTGCGATCGAGTTGCCTGACGGGAATGGCTTCACCGAGCAGGCCTTCACCCCGGCGCTCTTTGAGTTCGAGCCGCAATATTTCGATGAGATCCCCGATACGGCGCCCGGTGCCGGCTTCTCGGGTCTGCGCCTGCGCCATCCGCTGAACCTGCCGGGCGTGCTCGACGAAGTGCTCGTGGTGCAGGGGGCCAGCTATTTCCGTGCCATCGGGCAGGCCATGGCCTACGGGCTGTCGGCCCGGGCTGTCGCCATCGGCACCGGCGGCCCTGAGGCCGAGGAATTCCCCCGGTTCACCCGGCTGCGCCTGCATGCGCCGCGCGCCGGGGCGATCCGGCTTGAGGCGGTGCTCGACAGCCCTTCGCTGGCCGGTCATGTGGACATGCGGTTGCACCCGGGCATGGATGCGGTGATCGACATGGATGTGACATTGCTGCCGCGCCGCGACATCAGCGATATCGGCGTGGCACCGCTCACATCGATGTTTCTCAAGGGTCCGATGCGCGCGGCGGTTGTCGATGATTTCCGCCCTCGGGTACATGACAGCGATGCGCTGGTGATCGAGAACGGCAGCGGCGAGCGGCTCTGGCGGCCGATCGCCAACCCCGCGCGGATCGAAACCTCGGCCTTCCTCGATGACGGCCCGGCCTCCTTCGGGCTCTGGCAGACCCCGCGTGCCTTCGAGGATTTCGAGGATGGCGAAGCGCGCTATCATGACCGCCCTTCGGCGCAGGTCGCACCTGTCGGGAACTGGGGTCGCGGCGCGGTGATGCTGGTCGAGCTACCCACGGGTGATGAATTCATGGACAATATCGTCGCCTTCTGGCGCCCGGCGGAGCCGCTCAGGGCACAAAGCGCGCACCGCTTCGCCTATCGCCTGACCTGGACCCGCGCGAT
>SLDH01000054.1 GCA_007125415.1 Roseovarius sp. | reverse complement strand
CGCCGTGATGGGCCACCTCGTCATCATATTCCATCTGGTTGGTGATCTCGGCCACGCCCGCGCCGGTGACACTGCCGAGATTGTGATACCACCAGTCGATCCGCTCGCCGGGTTTGCGGTAATCGGGTGTCCAGCCGAAATCGGCGGGATAGATATCGGTGGTCAGGCGCTCCTCGAACCCGTGCAACTGATCAGGTCCGACGAAATGCATCTTGCCCGCAAGGCAGGTCTGATAGCCTGCCCGGCGCAGGTGATGGGCATAGGTGGGAATGTCGGCACTGAACTCGGCAGCGTTGTCATAGACGCGGCTTCGCGAGGGCAGGAGCCCGGACATGAAGCTGGCGCGTCCCGGTGCGCAGAGCGGCGAGGCCGTGTAGGCGTTGACAAACCGGGTGGAGCGTGCGGCGAGCGCCTTCAGGTTGGGGGCATGCAGCCAATCGGCCGGGCCGTCGGGAAAGAGCGTCCCTGTAAGCTGGTCCACCATGAAGATGAGAATGTTGGGCTTGCTCATCGGCCGCTCTCTCCCAGCGAGGTCTCCAGATATTGCAGCAGCACTTCGACCGCCGCCTGAGGCTCCACCGGGCCGCGCCGGAGCGCCTGGCGCAGATAGAGCCCGTCGATCATCGCCGCGAAACCCCGCGCAAGCATAGGCGCATTCTGTGGCGCGATCTGGCGGAAGGCGTGCAACAGGTTCGAGCGCAGCCGCCGCTGGTAAATTTCGAGCAGACGGCGGGCCTCGGCCGAGGTCTGGGCCTGGACATAGAAATTCAGCCAGGCCGAGACGGTTTCAGCGCGAAACTGCTGCGGTGTGAAACTGGCGCGGATGATCGCCTCCAGCCTTTCGCGCGGGCTGCGGGCCATCGCCATGGCCCCCCGCACCTCGGCCCCGTAAAGCGTCAGGATATGGCGCATGGCGGCCGCGAAGATGGCGTCCTTCGATCCGAAATAGTGATGCGCAAGCGCGCTTGACACTCCGGCACGCCGGGCGATCTGGCTCACGGTCACGTCGAGCGTGCCGCGCGCGCCGATCTCGTGGATCGTCGCCTCCACCAGCGCCGAACGCCGGATCGGCTCCATTCCCAGCCTTGGCATGATCGGGTGATCCTTTCCGCAAATGCAGGGCACGTCTCGATCCTGTAGATGATTATTGATTGATCCGTCAATCAATAAAGTTGCATTGAGCGGTTGGATGGGTGTATCAGCAGAAAGAGTTTGCAACTACGAAGGGCTACAAGATAACGTTGGATGCTATGGCCCATCATCAACGGGAGCAGGCGGTTCATAATGCTGTCACAGAGCGGTCTTATGCGGCTGATGCAGAATTGAAGCCGGTCTGATCCAACGAGACGGGCCGGCGAGGGCGAACGGATCATCTTGAAATGGCTAGAACAGGGAGAAACTGACATGTCGATCATCAAGGGCGGGCTGCTTGACCGCCGCGGATTTCTGAAAACAACCGTTGCCGCCGCAGCGGCAACTACCCTGCCGATGCGCAGCGCGAAAGCCGCGCCGCAGCGCGGCGGCCATCTGCGTGTGGGCAAGGGGCACGGTCAGACGACCGATACGATGAACCCCGGCACATGGGATAACGGCTTCGTGATCGCGATGGCACACGCCATCCACGGCTATCTCGTGGAAGTGGCGCCCGACGGCACGATGGTGCCCAATGTGGCGGAAAGCTGGGAAGCGTCGGACGATGCCGCGGAGTGGCGATTCAAGCTGCGCCCGGGCGTTACCTACCATTCCGGCCAGGCAGTAACGGTCGAGGATGTCATCGCTTCGATCAACTATCATCGGGGAGAGGATTCCACCTCGGCCGCCGGGCCGATCGTGGAGCCGATCGTCGACATCACTGCCGAAGGCGACGATACGATCGTGTTCACGCTCGATGGTGGCAATGCCGACTTCCCCTTCATCCTGACCGATTATCACCTGCCCATCTGCAAGGTGGAAGGCGACAGCATCGACTGGCGTTCGGGCGATGGCTGCGGTGCTTATGTGCTCAAGGAATTCCGCCCCGGCGTGTCGGTGACGCTCGAGCGCAATCCGAATCACTGGCGCGACGATGTGGGCTGGTTTGACAGCATCGAAATGCTGGCGCTGGTGGATCTCAATGCCCGCACCACGGCGCTCGTCTCCGGCGATGTGGACGTGATCGACCGGCTGGACCTCAGAACGGTAGGCCTGCTCGGGCGCAACCCCAATGTGATCATCCAGTCGATTCCGGGTAATGGCCACTATACCATTCCCATGGATACGCGGATTGCGCCGTTCAACGACAACAATGTGCGTATGGCGCTCAAATACGGGGTCGATCGCGAGGACATGCTCGAGAAGATCCTCTTCGGATACGGGTCGGTGGGCAATGACCATCCGATCGGTCGCGGGCAACCCTTTTTCAACACCGAGTTGGAACAAAGGGTTTACGATCCCGACAGAGCCAGATTCCACCTCAAGGAAGCAGGACTGGACGAGTTGAAGATCGATCTTCATTCCTCGGATGCGGCCTTCGGCGGCGCGGTTGACGCGGCGGTGCTGTTCCAGGCCTCGGCGAAGGCCGGAGGGATCGACATCAATGTGGTGCGCGAGCCCAATGACGCATACTGGTCCGACGTCTGGATGCAGAAGGGCATGGTCTTCTCCTACTGGGGTGGCCGGCCGGTCGAGGATCAGATGTTCTCGACAGCCTACCGATCAGGTGCCTCGTGGAACGAAAGTTTCTGGAGCAATGAGCGCTTCGACGAATTGCTGGTCAAGGCACGCGCCGAACTCGATCCGGACCTGCGCCGGGACATGTATTGGGAGATGCAGGAAATCGTCTCCAATCAGGGCGGTTCGGTGATCCCGCTCTTCAATGACTGGGTCTTTGCCGTCACGGACAAGATCGGCATGCCCGAGGAGATGGCCTCCAACTGGGATCTCGATGGCGAGCGCTGGGCCGAACGCTGGTGGTTCGTCTGAGGCGGCTGTTGCCTTTGACATCCGGGGAAGGGTCGGCACATTGCCGGCCCTTTTTCACTTTCTGACCGGAAGGCAGGCTCAGAGTTTGGTCTCCGAAACACTAGGCGTGACCGCCCGGCGCTTCAGTTGTGCCTCGCGCCATGACATGAAGCTGATGGCCCCCACGATCACGGTGCCGCCAGCCACCACCCAAAGATCGACCGGCTCGGCAAAAAAGATCGCGCCCAGCGCCACCGCCCAGACAAGCTGCAGGAAGGTCACCGGCTGTGTCACCGCCAGCGGTGCCGCCCGAAACGCCAATGTCATGGTATAATGTCCGCCCGTCGCCAGCGTCGCGACACCGAAGAGAACGAGCAGTTCGAACCATGTCGGCTGAACCCAGTTGAGCGCCGCCAGCGGCGCAAGGCCGATAGTCACGGAAATCGACAGCATCGTCACCACCACAAGCGGGCTGCACCGCCCCGACAAGAGCTTGGCCAGCAGATAGGACGCGCCGAAGAGCACCGCCGTGAAGAGCATTGCGAAATGGCCCATCCCCACCTCACGAAAACCCGGCCGCAGGATGATCAGCGCGCCGATCAACGCCGCGATCACCGCGAGGACCCGGCGCAGCGCCAGCCGCTCTCCAAGAAAAAGCGCTGCTCCCAGAGTGACATAGACCGGGGAGAGATAATTCATCGCCGTCACATCGGCGATGGGGATTCGCGCCATCGCATAGAACCAGCAGGCCACGCCCAGCGTATGCGCCAGCCCACGCGCCGCAAACAGGCCCAGTGTTTCACGGTCCATCCGGATGTTGCGGATCGCGCCGATAAACGGAATCAGAAAGACCAACCCCAGCACATAGCGCAGAAAGGCGGCTTCGGATGCCGGAATACGCGTGCCCAGCAGCTTAACCAGCGCGGTGACCCCGATAAAGAGAACACCCGTCACGATCATCCAGAAAATACCCCAGCCGGGCCGTGAGGAGGCTTCGCTTGTCATGCCCGCATTTGGGGGCGAATGCCGGGAAATGTCGAGCGGTTTCGCGCGCCTTGTTCCGCGCAACCCACCGCATGGATGGCCCCGCAGAACCACCCGCCACGGCGCGCCGGAAAACGAAGAAACCCTGCACCGGATGACCGCCAGTGCAGGGTTGCTCTACCGACCTGAAGTGAATCGTTACGGAACCAGGGGACGAATGAGTTGGGCGATGGTCAGGCTCACCGGTTCGGCCTGCATGGCGATGGCACCCGCCTGCTCGACCATTGATCCGTTCGCCAGCGCATCGACACGCTGGTTGTAGATCGTCTCGCCCAGGTGGGCGATGATCACAGCCTTGAAACAGAAGAAGCCAATGACCAGAAAAACCAGACCACGTATTGGAAACCCGCCTTCGCTGCGCTTGGGGCGGAACACGATCAGTCCGTCTTTTCCTACTTTGCTTGTATAACCCTGCACCAGCCGGGCTCTGTTGCGGCCGATACGTCTCAGCCGCTTGTCAAAGCTCTTGTAAGCATTGGTCATCTCTGCATCCTTCAGACCCGGCCCCCACCAAGTCATGCCAAGAACCTAGAAATGAATTGTGGCAAAACTTGGGCACTTGCCTCAAATTTGCTTGGATTCCGCTTTTATTCCGACGTTTTTAGAAAGATCAGCGTGGACCAGTCACCAATCCTTTCATGACCGTGCAGACTGTTTCCAAGGCCTGCATAAACCTCGACAACCTCATCCGCCTGTTCATTGAGAATCCCCGAGAGAATCACATGACCACCCGGTGAAAGCGCGTCCGTGACATCACGCGACAGGACAATCAGCGGACCCTTGAGGATATTCGCGAAGATCAGGTCAAAGGGCCGGGCCGCGCGCAGGCCGGGGTGATCAAGGCCCTCAGCTTCAAGACAGGTGACCTGCGCGGCGAGATGGTTTGCCGCGACATTCGCCTGCGCCACCGCGATGGCTACCGGGTCGATATCGCTGGCCAGCGCCCTGCACTTCCAGAACCGCGCCGCCGCCATTGCCAGAACCGCGGTGCCACACCCGAGGTCAAGCACCGCGCGCGGCTCGACCCCCTCGCTGATCAGCCGGTCGATCGCGAGAAGGCAGCCCTGCGTGGTGCCGTGATGACCGGTGCCGAAGGCCATCGACGCCTCGATCAGAAGCGATACGCTGTCGGCGGGCACGCGTTCCGCATCATGGCTGCCATGCACGAAGAACCGCCCCGCCACCACCGGGGACAATTCGCGCCTTACATGAGCGACCCAATCGATCTCCGGCAACGACGAGATGACGAAGGGGCGCGCGCCATGGATGACGGCGAGCAGCGCCAGCCCCGCCTCGTCGGGCGGCACCTCGAAATATCCGCCGACTTCCCACAGGCCCGACCCGTCTTCCACCTCCGTGATGCCCACGCCCGTGGGCTCGGGCTCAAGCTCTTCCATCGCCTCCGCAAGCGCCTCGGCGGCCATCTGGCCGGATATGGTGGTGAGAGCAGTATGGGTTTTCGAGCCACTCATGGAATCACTCCGCGGGGGCCGCAACGAACCGGCTGAAAATCGTCTCGTTGCCCGGCTCCGGGTGGCGCGGGATCATCAGCGCCAGCAGGAACGACACACAGGCCATGCCCGCCGCCAGAAAGAAGACCGCGGCCGGGGAGACCAGCCAGAGATAGCCAAGCGCCGCCGGCAGAAAGACCGCCGCGATATGGTTGATCGAGAAGGCAACAGCAGCCGTGGGCGCGATGTCGGCCGGATCGGCGATCTTCTGGAAATAGGTCTTCAGAGCAAGGGCGAAGGAATAGAGGATATGATCGACCACATACAGCACCGCCGCCAGGATTACGCCCCAGCCGAACATGTAAATGCCGCCATAGGCGAGAAACACCAGCGTCAGGCCGAAATACTCCAGCATCAGCGTCCGGCGCTCGCCAAACACATGCACCGCCCGCCCGATGAAAGGGGCGGCCAACATGTTGATCACCAGGTTGATCATGAAAAGCGCGGTCACCTCATGCACGCCGAGGCCAAATTTCTCGACCATCATGAAGGCGGCGAACACCACGAAGATCTGCCGCCGGGCGCCGGACATGAACTGCAGCAGGTAATAAAGCGTATAGCGCCGCCGCAGGATCATCTTCTTGATCTGCGGATTGGGCGCCTCGAATTGCGGATAGGCGAAGAAGGCAATCAGCGCGACAAAGGCGGTAAAGCCCCCTGCGAGCATATAGACGGTCTGATAGGACAGCCCGAGGCTCTCCCAGGTGAGCACGATCAGCAGATAAACGAGAAGCGTCGCCCCCGAACCGGCCGCCAGCAGCCAGCCCAGCATCTGCGGCGCGCGGTCCTTGGGCAGCCATTGCAACTGCAGCGACTGGTTGACCGTCTCGTAATAGTGAAAGCCGATGGACGAGAGCATCGTGAGGGTCAACAGCCCTCCAAGGGTGGGAAAATGCGCAGTGAATGCCGTGGCCACGCCGAGCAGGATCAGCGAAACAAGCGCCAGCACCTGCTCACGCATGAAGATGATCACGGCAATGACACCAACCGCCAGCAACCCCGGTATCTCGCGCACGGTATGCAGCCAGCCGATATCCGAGCCATCGAACTGGGCGACCTCGATGACAAAATTGTTCAGCAAGGCCGACCATGTAGCGAAAGCCACCGGCATGGCCATGGCCATCAGGAACAAGAGCGCCACGGGCCTGCGCCAAAGCGGCAGGGTGTTGGCATCGGCAAGGCGGACGAATTGTGTCATCATGGAGCTTTACGCCAGCACGCAGGATTTGGCGAGAGCCAAGCCAATTCAAAATATTGGTCCGGGCCGCAAAGAAAATTCGCCCGAACGATCATTCAGGCAGTGTTGAAGATGAAATCCTTCGCCAGCAGGCGTTCTATAAGCAGCGGGTCAAGAAACAAGGAGTTAAGAAGGCTGCTGAAAAGGGAATTCCGCTTATGCCCGAACGGGAAATCGTTCCGCTCCACGCTTGCCCCACGGTCTAGCCCGGGCGACCAGCCCGGGCGGCGGTAAGGAGGATCAGCAGAGTGGGAAGGACAGTTTCCCTCGCTTTCGCAGCCTCCTTTTCATGTTTCAACGGCCGGTCAAGAACGCTTTCCGAGCCTTCTCGCGTCAAACGTTCGGAATGGCAGGCGTGTCAGAATATGATGTTCGCACAGGGCAATGCCCGGATGCCCGGCACCCCCGCAAAGCCCGGCATGTCACCCAATCGTCAAACTGGAATGATAGGCCTCGCAAGGACCGGTCATGCCTTCAGGTCCTGCCGGTTGATCACTGCTCTGCACGCCATTGGGGCTTTGCGGATCGTCAACGACATTTGTAATTTCAGGAGATCACCACCAATGCAGACACTGTTTCCTACGGGTTTGTATCGTCGCGCCACGCGCCGTTTTTCCCTGCTGCTGATTGCGGCACTGGCCCTCGTCGGCACGCCACATGTCGCCACAGCCGGGAGCGATGACGCGGCGATGAGCGCCCCTATGACCCTTTATGTCGTCCGCCACGGCCAGACCAACTGGAACCTCGAGGGGCGGATTCAGGGCAATACCGACAACCCGCTGAACGAGACCGGATTCGAGCAGGCCCGCACCGTGGGTTCCCAGCTTGGAGAGATCACACTGGATCATGTCTATCCAAGCGGGCTGAAGCGCGCCATTCAGACGGCTGAAGCCATCGCAGGCGATGCACCGATCACCCCCGATCCGCGCCTCAACGAGAGGTCTCGGGGCATCTACGAAGGGCTCGTCAGTGCCGAAGTGAGTGATGAATTCCGGCCCCGCTTCAACGCTCTTGATGACGACATGGATGGTGGTGAAAGCCTGCGGTCCATCTCCGAGCGCATCAGTGAGGCCACGCGGGAGATTGTCGCGCAGCACATGGGCGAAACCGTCATGGTCGTGGGCCATAGTGGCGTAAACCCCCTCGTGATCGCCGAACTGATCGGATTGCCGCCCGAGCGCGCAATCTCCGAGATCCGTCAAGGCAATGACGAAGTCTACAAGCTTACGGTCTCCCCCGAAGGTGCGGTGACCATATGGAAGCTCATCCCTGAAGATCGCCTCGAAGAGCTCTGACCCTGCGGTGAGGACTTCGAGATATCGCCCGGACGCGCCGAACATCCCCACAGGGGCTTGGTGCGCCCGGGCAACATGCGCGCAATCAAGCGCAGGCCATTGTTACAAAGCCTCTGCACATGACACCCGTGCGCTTGCGGGGTCAGAGAAAGCTCTGAGGGTCGATATCCACCGACAACCGCACCTGTGATGGCACGCGGATCTGCCCCAGCCACTCGATCAGCGCAGCTTGCAGCGGGGCCGCCTTGGGCGCCTTCACAAGCAGGCGCATCCGGTGACGCCCCCTGATCCGCGCGATCGGTGCGGGGGCCGGGCCGAACACCTGTGCACCGGCCGCGCGCAACGCGGCATCACGCTGCGCGAGGGCATTGCCCAGATCATGTAACTTCTGCATGTCAGGCGAAGACAGAATGACCCCCGCCATCCGACCAAAAGGCGGGACGCCCGCCTGACGGCGCTCCGCCGCTTCGGCCCGCCAGAAGCCTTCCTCGTCGCCCGAAAGGATCGCCCGGATCACCGGATGCTCGGGCTGAAAGCTCTGCAGAAGCGCCACGCCCGGTTTGTCGGCGCGCCCCGCTCGCCCGGCCACCTGGCGCATCAGTTGGAACGTGCGCTCGGCAGCGCGCAGATCCGAGCCCTGCAGGCCC
Organism: Roseovarius sp.; assembly: GCA_007125415.1. Classification (GTDB taxonomy): domain Bacteria; phylum Pseudomonadota; class Alphaproteobacteria; order Rhodobacterales; family Rhodobacteraceae; genus Roseovarius. Next base: position 557 of record SLDH01000054.1, on the reverse strand, counting down.
AGATCGGCGTCAATCACCCCCACCAGCGTCAGGAGCGGGAAGTTGTGCCCCTTCGCCACAAGCTGCGTTCCGATGATGATATCCGCCCCGCCCTGGGCGATGTCCTCGATCTGCGCCTTCAATTCGCGCGCGGTGCCGAAAAGGTCCGAAGACAGCGTGGCAATCCGGGCATCGGGGAAAAGGGCTGCCGCTTCCTCGGCCAGACGCTCCACACCCGGGCCCACAGCGGCCAGACGATCTTGAGCGCCACAGGCGGGGCAGGTGTCGGGCACGGGTTTGCTCGCCCCGCATTGATGGCAGATCAGGCGTCGCAGAAACCGGTGCTCGACCATTCGCGCATCACAATCATCACAGCCGATCTGGTGGCCACAGGCGCGGCAGAGCGTTGTCGGCGCATATCCGCGCCGGTTGAGAAAGAGTAGTGATTGCTCCGCTCTGTCCAACCGCGCCGCCACCGCATGCTGCAAGGTCGGCGAGATCCACCGGTTCGACGGCAGGCTCTCGGCCCGCATGTCGATCGCGGTCAACTCGGGCATCATTGCAGCGCCAAAGCGCGT
>SLDH01000314.1 GCA_007125415.1 Roseovarius sp. | reverse complement strand
TTTCTTGTTGGAAACCGAACATTTTCTGGGAAAGTTCTTCTGCCAAAGGTTAAAATTCTGCAGCACGACGCTGGAACTGTTACAAATCAGCGTAGCAAATGAAAGACAGAGGCAAGCTGAATGGCCTTTGGCAGCCAAAGGAATTCCAGCCGCGCCCGGCTTGAGTATATTGTCAGGAAATCCACCAAAAACAGCGCCTTGATGGACGAGACTTTTCACTGCAAGATACGTTCCCCATCTTGTGGTGGAATAGTTGTTGCGAACATGACAGCTATGTAGTAGCGGACGGCTCGGTCATGAATTGGCCGCTTTGGGAGGCTTGCGCATCGCGATGTGCCAGCCGGACCACGCAACCTGAAAAGCCAAGGGGCGCGCCCTGCGGCTGTTGGAGAAAAGGAGATGGCCAATGGCCAAGAAACTCGCCGGCAAGATGAAGCTGCAGGTGCCTGCCGGACAAGCGAACCCCTCGCCGCCGGTTGGGCCGGCACTGGGTCAGCGCGGCATCAACATCATGGAATTCTGCAAGGCTTTCAACGCCAAGACGCAGGATATGGAACCGGGGTCGCCCTGCCCCACCGTGATCACCTATTATCAGGACAAATCCTTCGAGATGGACATCAAGACGCCGCCCGCGTCCTACTATCTCAAGAAGGCGGCCAAGTTGAAATCCGGGGCGAAGACGCCCGGGCGTGACACCGTTGCAACGGTCAGCCCCAAGCAACTGCGCGAAATCGCGGAAGCCAAGTGGAAGGATCTGAACGCGAATGACGTGGAATCCGCGATGAAGATCATCGCCGGATCGGCACGCTCCATGGGCATCGAGGTGAAGTAAGATGGCAAAACTCGGAAAACGCACCCGCGCCGCGCGCGAAGCCTTCGAGGGCAAGCAGAACCTCAGCGTGGAAGATGCCGTGGCACTGATCAAGGCCAATGCCAATGCGAAATTTGACGAAACGGTCGAGATCGCGATGAATCTGGGCGTTGATACGCGCCATGCGGACCAGATGGTGCGCGGCGTGGTCGGCCTGCCCAATGGCACCGGCAAGGACGTTCGCGTCGCCGTTTTCGCCCGCGGCCCGAAGGCCGAGGAAGCACAGGCAGCCGGCGCGGATATCGTTGGGGCAGAGGATCTGATGGAGACCGTGCAATCGGGCAAGATCGAATTTGACCGCTGCATCGCCACGCCTGACATGATGCCCATCGTGGGACGTCTGGGCAAGGTGCTGGGCCCGCGCAACCTGATGCCGAACCCCAAGGTCGGCACGGTCACGATGGATGTGGCGGAGGCGGTCAAGGCCGCCAAGGGCGGCGAGGTTCAGTTCAAGGCCGTCAAGGGCGGGATTGTTCATGCCGGCGTCGGCAAGGCTTCTTTTGACGAAGATAAGCTGGTCGAAAATGTCCGCGCGTTCATTGGTGCCGTAAGCAAGGCGAAACCGACAGGCGCCAAGGGCACCTATCTCAAGAAAATCTCGCTCAGCTCCACCATGGGGCCCGGCGTGAGCCTAGATATATCGACCGCCACAGGCGATTGACGCAAGCCAGGTTTGACCAACACCAGCCCCCGGAGAGAAATCTCCGGGGGTTTTCTTCTTTCCTTAATGCATTCGGGCGATGGTGCGGCGGCGGTGCAACAAGGAAGGAGGTGCCGGAACTCCGGCGCAAATGACCATTTCAACCACATTCAACGTCATATCGCTCGGAAATCTTCCGATCATCGATCCGGTCGAGGGCAACAGCGTGGCCGAGAACGCCGATGCGCTTGTCGGCATGAGCTTCGGCGGCCCCGGCAATGCGCTGGTCAACAATTTTCAGAGCTTCTCGCCGGGCTCCACCGGCTTCGACGGGGGAATGGCCGGCGCCTATGACATGAATAATGAGCTTGCCAGCGAGACCTTCAGGATCGATGGCGGCCCCGAGCAGACCTTTGACGGCGTCGCCCTCTACAATGCCACGCTCACCTATGTTGACGGCTCAACTGCAAATATCGCTGCCGTGGTCTTTCAGGATACGGAAGGCAACACCTATCTGGCGCCGCATATCACTGCCAACGGTCACCAGAGCGCGTTGGAGGCGGGGGCGATCCGCTCCCTTTCACTCGACAATATTGTGACAGATACCGCTGGTGGCATGGCAGCGCAGCGACAACCCTGGGATTTCGTCACCTGTTTCACCGATGGCACCCTCATCACCACGCCGGATGGCGCGACGCCCATCGAGGCGCTGCGCCCGGGCGATTCCGTCGTGACACAGGATCACGGCACACAGCCTATCCGCTGGATCGGCGCGGCATCTTGCGTGGCGCTTGGCCGCTTCAGGCCCGTTCGCATTGCCACAGGTGCCCTGGGGCGCGGGCTGCCCCGGCGCGATCTGGTCGTTTCCCAGCAGCACCGCATGCTGATCAGTTCGCACATCGCGCGACGAGTGGTCGGTGCACAGGAAGTGCTTGTTCCGGCGAAGAAGCTGATCGGCCTGCCGGGCATCGATTTCGCGCGTGATCGCATTGCGGTGACGTATTATCACCTCCTTCTCGACCACCATGAGGTGATCTTCGCGGAGGACGCACCAACCGAGTCGCTCATGACAGGCCCCATGGCACGGCAGATCATGGGTGCCGAGGCGATGGCCGAAATCCGCGTGCTCTTCCCGGAGCTTCTGCTTTCCGCCAGTCATCCGGCCCGTATAATTCCGCGCGGAAAAGAGGCCCGGGAATTGCTGACACGTCACGAAAGGAACGCCCAGCCCTTGTTGCAACTCCGATAGTCTGCGGAAGGTAGCCGACCTGCAAGAAATTACCCCTAGGGGCTTGGCATCTGCCCGCGAAAGGCCTATTGCCGCTTCATCAACTGAGCGCGTGATTCGTCCCGCGCTCTTTTGTGTTTCGTCCGAGATGGCGGGTTGGGGCTTGCCCCGCTAATTCCTGCCTGAGACGGGATCAGGCCAGATTGACCGAAGCTTGATGTCTTCGTGCGGTTCGGGCGTCCCGTTTGCAGGACCCAACCGCCGGAGTGATCCGGTAAGACTGAGCTGGAGGGAAGCCTCCGAAACTGGAGTGAAACTGTGGATAGAGCCCAGAAAGAGAAAGTGGTCGAGGAACTCGGCCAGATCTTCGAAAGCTCTGGCGTCGTAGTGGTGGCCCACTATGCCGGTCTGACAGTTGCGGAAATGCAGGATCTGCGTGCGCGCGCCCGGGCGGCGGATGCATCGGTCCGCGTTGCCAAGAACAGGCTCGCCAAGATTGCCCTTGATGGAAAGCCATGCGCCAGCATTGCCGGCCATCTTTCGGGCATGACCGTGCTCACCTTCTCCGAAGACCCCGTGGCAGCAGCCAAGGTGGCCGAGGATTTCGCCAAGGATAACAAGAAATTCGAGATCCTTGGCGGGGCGATGGGCAGCACGGCACTGGATCGTGCCGGTGTCGAAGCCACGTCGAAACTGCCGTCGCGCGATGAACTGATCGCGACGATCGTCGGCATGCTCGGCGCACCTGCTTCGAATATCGCCGGAGCGATTGGCGCGCCTGCGTCGAACATCGCGAGCATTCTTTCGACCATCGAAGAGAAGGCCGAAGCGGCATAACGCAACTCAATGGATCGGCGTGGGGGCGATGACCCGACGTTGGAACACATCTTAGCAAACGGAAAAGAGCTGATAGAATGGCTGATCTGAAAAAACTGGCTGAAGAGATTGTCGGGCTGACACTTCTCGAAGCGCAAGAACTGAAAACCATCCTGAAAGACGAGTATGGCATCGAACCTGCCGCTGGTGGCGCGGTGATGATGGCTGGCCCTGCGGATGCAGGCGGCGGCGCTGCCGAGGAAGAGCAGACCGAATTCGACGTGATCCTCAAGGCGGCTGGTGCCTCCAAGATCAACGTCATCAAGGAGGTGCGCGCGATCACCGGCCTGGGCCTGAAAGAAGCCAAGGACCTCGTGGAAGCAGGCGGCAAGGCCGTGAAGGAACAGGTCTCGAAAGACGAGGCCGAGGAAATCAAAGGCAAGCTGGAAGCAGCCGGCGCCGAAGTCGAGCTGAAATAATCCTTGCCCGGGGCAACCCGGAACACATCTTTTGGCTGGGTCCGGCATGTCCGGGCCCGGCCGAGCCTGTCTCGGAGAGGCCCTTTGCAGATGAAGGGCTTTTCTCAGGCGAGGTTCTCCTGATCGGGAGGCTTCTGGTGGGACAGAAGCCGAGAATAGATCAGACCTCTGCCGTCTCGGATGGATGCGGTGCCGGAGCCCGACGGCATGCGCTTCACATGAGAAAAGAAAGGTGACCAGACATATGGCGCAAACCTATATCGGCCAGAAACGTCTTCGCAAATATTTCGGCAAGATCCGCGAAGTCCTGGAGATGCCGAACCTGATCGAGGTTCAGAAATCCTCCTATGATCTCTTCCTGAAATCCGGCGACCAGCCTCAGCCCCTCGATGGCGAAGGCATCAAGGGTGTGTTTCAGTCGGTCTTTCCGATCAAGGATTTCAACGAAACCTCGGTGCTCGAATTTGTCAGCTACGATCTGGAAAAGCCGAAATACGATGTCGAGGAGTGCATGCAGCGCGACATGACCTACAGTGCCCCGCTGAAGGTCACGCTGCGGCTCATCGTGTTCGATGTAGATGAGGACACGGGCGCGAAATCGGTCAAGGATATCAAGGAACAGGATGTCTTCATGGGTGACATGCCCCTGATGACACCCAACGGCACTTTCGTGGTCAACGGCACCGAGCGCGTCATCGTCAGCCAGATGCACCGCAGCCCGGGTGTGTTTTTCGACCACGACAAGGGCAAGACCCATGCCAGCGGCAAGTTGCTCTTCACCTGCCGGATCATCCCCTATCGCGGCTCTTGGCTGGATTTCGAGTTCGATGCCAAGGATATCGTCTTTGCCCGGATCGACCGCCGCCGCAAACTGCCTGTGACCACCCTGCTCTACGCGCTGGGAATGGACCAGGAGGCGATCATGACCGCCTATTACGACACGGTGAATTACAAGCTGAAAAAGAAGAAGGGCTGGGTCACGAAGTTCTTCCCCGAACGTGTGCGCGGCACCCGCCCTATCTTCGATCTGGTCGATGCCAGGACCGGCGAAGTGATCGCGGAGGCCAACAAGAAGATAACACCGCGCACCGTCAAGCAACTCATAGACGCGGGCGAGGTCACCGAGCTTCTGGTGCCCTACGAGCAGATCGCGGGCAAGTTCGTCGCGCGCGACATCATCAACGAGGAAACCGGCGCAATTTACGTGGAAGCCGGCGACGAGTTGACGATCGAATATGACAAGGATGGCGACATCATCGGCGGCACGGTGCAGGAGCTGATCGAGGCAGGCATCACCGACATCCCCGTGCTCGACATCGACAACATCAATGTGGGCCCCTATATCCGCAACACCATGGCGGCCGACAAGAACATGAGCCGCGAGACCGCGCTCATGGATATCTACCGGGTCATGCGCCCCGGCGAACCACCCACCGAGGAGGCGGCGTCGGCACTCTTCAACACGCTCTTCTTCGATCCCGAACGCTATGATCTGAGCGCGGTGGGCCGCGTGAAGATGAACATGCGCCTCGCGCTCGACAAGCCCGACACCCAGCGCACGCTAGACCCCGAGGATATCGTTGCCTGCGTCAAGGCGCTGACGGAGTTGCGCGATGGCAAGGGCGATATCGATGATATCGATCATCTGGGCAACCGCCGGGTCCGTTCCGTCGGGGAGTTGATGGAAAACCAGTATCGCGTCGGCCTTCTTCGGATGGAGCGGGCGATCAAGGAGCGGATGAGTTCGGTCGAGATCGATACGGTGATGCCGCAGGATCTGATCAATGCCAAGCCGGCGGCCGCCGCGGTGCGGGAGTTCTTCGGGTCGAGCCAGCTCAGCCAGTTCATGGATCAGACCAACCCGCTTTCGGAAGTGACCCACAAGCGCCGTCTTTCGGCGCTCGGGCCGGGCGGGCTCACGCGCGAGCGCGCGGGGTTCGAGGTGCGCGATGTGCACCCCACACATTATGGCCGCATGTGCCCCATTGAAACGCCGGAAGGGCCCAATATCGGCCTGATCAACAGCCTCGCAACATTTGCGCGGGTCAACAAGTACGGCTTCATCGAGACCCCCTACCGCAAGGTTGAGGGCGGGCAGGTCACCGATGAGGTGAGCTATCTTTCCGCCACCGAAGAGATGCGCCACACCGTGGCGCAGGCGAATGCGGTCCTGGATGAAAATGGCCGGTTCGTCAACGAGATGGTCAATACGCGGCAATCGGGCGAATACATGCTGGCACCCAGTGAAAGCGTTGACCTGATCGACGTGAGTCCGAAGCAGCTCGTGTCGGTCGCGGCTTCGCTGATCCCGTTTCTGGAAAATGACGACGCCAACCGCGCGCTCATGGGCTCGAACATGATGCGTCAGGCGCTGCCCCTGATCACAGCCGAAGCGCCGCTTGTCGGCACCGGCATCGAAGAGGTGGTGGCGCGCGACTCGGGCGCGGCCATCATGGCGCGACGCGCCGGTATCATCGACCAGGTCGATGCGCAGCGGATCGTGATCCGCGCAACCGAAGACATGGATGTGGGTGATCCGGGTGTGGATATCTACCGGATGCGCAAGTTCCAGCGTTCCAATCAGAACAGCTGCATCAATCAACGTCCCCTCGTGAAGGTGGGGGACACGGTGCAGAAGGGCGAGGTGATTGCGGACGGTCCCTGCACCGATCTGGGCGAACTTGCGGTTGGCAAGAACGTGGTGACCGCCTTCATGCCCTGGAACGGCTACAATTTCGAGGACAGCATCCTGATTTCAGAGCGTATCGCGCGGGATGACGTTTTCACCTCGATCCATATCGAGGAATTCGAGGTGGCCGCGCGCGACACGAAGCTCGGGCCTGAAGAGATCACCCGTGACATCCCCAATGTGGGCGAGGAGGCGCTACGCAATCTCGACGAGGCGGGCATTGTCTATATCGGGGCCGATGTGGAACCCGGCGACATCCTTGTGGGCAAGATCACCCCCAAGGGCGAAAGCCCGATGACGCCGGAAGAGAAACTCCTCCGGGCCATTTTCGGCGAGAAAGCCTCGGATGTGCGTGACACCTCCCTGCGGGTGAAGCCTGGTGATTTCGGCACGGTGGTGGAGGTGCGTGTCTTCAACCGCCACGGTGTCGAGAAGGACGAGCGCGCCCTGCAGATCGAACGCGAAGAGGTCGAGCGTCTCGCAAGGGACCGCGACGATGAGTTGGCCATCCTCGACCGCAACATCTACGCGCGTCTGCGTGACCTTATCATCGGCAAGGTGGCCGTGAAGGGGCCCAAGGGCGTCAAGGCCAATTCCGAGATCACCGAGGAATTGCTGAGCACGCTCACACGCGGGCAATGGTGGCAACTGGCGCTCAAGGAAGAGAAGGATGCCCAGATCGTCGAGGCGCTCAATGACCAGTACGAGCAGCAGAAACGCACGCTCGACGCCCGTTTCGAGGACAAGGTGGAGAAGGTGCGCCGCGGCGACGATCTGCCCCCCGGTGTGATGAAGATGGTCAAGGTCTTCATCGCGGTGAAGCGCAAGCTGCAGCCGGGCGACAAGATGGCGGGCCGGCACGGCAACAAGGGTGTGATCTCCAAGGTGGTGCCGATGGAGGACATGCCCTTCCTCGCCGACGGCACGACGGTCGATATCTGCCTCAACCCGCTGGGCGTGCCCAGCCGGATGAATGTCGGTCAGATTCTCGAGACCCATATGGGCTGGGCGGCGCGTGGCTTCGGTGCAAAGATCGACGATGCCCTGCATGAATATCGCCGCTCGGGCGATCTGACCCCGGTGCGCGAGGCAATGCGTCTCGCTTATGGCGACGATGTATATGAAGAAGGTATCGCCGGCCTCGACGAGGAGCGCCTCGTGGAAGCGGCCGGAAATGTGACTGGCGGCGTACCCATTGCAACACCTGTCTTTGACGGCGCCAAGGAGAGCGACGTGAATGATGCGCTGCGGCGCGCGGGCTTTGATGAGAGCGGTCAGTCCATTCTCTTTGACGGGCGCACCGGCGAGCAGTTTACCCGCCCGGTAACCGTGGGAATCAAGTATCTGCTCAAGCTGCATCACCTTGTGGATGACAAGATTCACGCGCGCTCCACCGGGCCCTACAGTCTCGTGACCCAGCAGCCGCTGGGCGGCAAGGCGCAGTTCGGCGGGCAGCGGTTTGGTGAGATGGAGGTCTGGGCCCTCGAGGCTTACGGAGCCGCCTATACGCTGCAAGAGATGCTGACCGTGAAATCCGACGATGTTGCGGGCCGCACGAAGGTTTATGAGAGCATCGTGAAGGGCGAGGACAATTTCGAGGCCGGTGTGCCCGAAAGCTTCAATGTGCTCGTCAAGGAAGTGCGCGGCCTCGGCCTCAACATGGAACTCCTGGATGCGGAGGAGGATGAGTAGGCGCAACCTGCCGGACCCTTTCAAAGGGTCCGGTCCGTTTTCTTTTCAAGAAAACGGTCGCCTCTCCGCCCTCCCCGCCAGCCTCTAAGGATTTGAAAATGAACCAGGAACTTATGAACAATCCGTTCAACCCCGTGGCACCGGCCAAGGTGTTCGATGAAATCAAGGTCAGTCTTGCGAGCCCCGAGCGCATACTCTCGTGGTCTTACGGCGAGATCAAGAAGCCCGAAACCATCAATTACCGGACCTTCAAGCCCGAGCGCGATGGTCTTTTCTGCGCGCGCATCTTCGGGCCGATCAAGGATTACGAATGCCTCTGCGGCAAATACAAGCGCATGAAGTATCGCGGCGTCGTCTGCGAGAAATGCGGTGTGGAGGTCACCCTGCAAAAGGTCCGCCGCGAGCGGATGGGCCATATCGAACTGGCCGCGCCCTGTGCGCATATCTGGTTTCTGAAATCGCTGCCCAGCCGCATCGGCCTCATGCTCGACATGACTCTGCGCGATCTGGAGCGGGTGCTCTATTTCGAGAATTACGTGGTGATCGAGCCGGGTCTGACCGATCTGACCTATGGGCAGATGCTCACCGAAGACGAATTCATGGACGCGCAGGATGCCTATGGCATGGATGCCTTCACCGCCAATATCGGTGCCGAGGCGATCCGCGAAATGCTGCAGAACATCGACCTTGAATCCGAGGCCGACCAATTGCGTGCTGATCTGGCCGTGGCCACCGGGGAGTTGAAGCCCAAAAAGATCATCAAGCGCCTCAAGGTCGTGGAATCCTTCCTCGAATCCGGCAACCGCCCGGAATGGATGGTGATGACCGTCCTGCCGGTGATCCCGCCGGA
>SLDH01000386.1 GCA_007125415.1 Roseovarius sp. | reverse complement strand
GAGACGGCGCAGCATGTCGCGCTGATCAGGCTGAACCGGCCCGAGGCGATGAACGCGCTGAACTCGAAGATGCTGGGCGAGCTGGCCGAGGCGCTCAAGGCCGCCGACCGCAACGACAAGGTGCGCTGCATCGTCATCACCGGCTCGGAAAAGGCTTTCGCCGCCGGAGCCGATATCAAGATGATGAGCGAACAGAGCTTCGTGGAGGTGTTCTCGGGCGATCTTTTCGCCGATGATACCAACGCCATCATGCGCATCCGCAAGCCGGTCATCGCCGCTGTTTCGGGCTACGCGCTGGGCGGTGGCTGCGAGCTGGCGATGATGTGTGATTTCATCATCTGTTCGGACACGGCCAAGTTCGGCCAGCCCGAGATCAATCTCGGCGTTGTCGCCGGGATGGGCGGCTCGCAGCGGCTGACGCGGTTCATCGGCAAGTCAAAGGCGATGGACATGAACCTCACCGGCCGCTTCATGGATGCCGAGGAGGCCGAGCGTTCGGGGCTGGTCAGCCGCGTCGTGCCCGCCAAGAAGCTGATGGAAGAGGCGCATTCGGCGGCCCACAAGATCGCCGAGAAATCGATGATCACCACCATGGCCGTCAAGGAAGCGGTGAACCGCTCCTATGAGACCACGCTGAGCGAGGGCCTGCTTTTCGAGCGACGCATGTTCAATGCGCTATTCGCCACCGAAGATCAGAAAGAGGGTATGTCCGCCTTCGTCGAAAAGCGCGAGCCGCAATTTCGAGATAAATGAGCCGATCTTCCCTGCCGGATTGCCCGTGTGCTGCGCGCGGCCAGAGCGCTGGTCTTGCCAAGTCCGGCAAACGGGTGACAATGTGTTTGTGAGCCAGAAGCTACCGCCGGGCCTTTTGAGGAGACCGGTGCTGACATGGTACTGTCAGCGGGCGTCGCTCCTGCCGTTCGACACGAGAAAGCCGGTTCACTACAAGGGAGATAACACATGAGCCAGAAAACCATCGCCTTCTTCCCCGAGGCCGCGTTCGGCCCGGCGCTCAATTCCGTCGGCATCGCCCAGGCTTGTGAAAAGCTGGGCCACAAGGCTGTCTTCCTGTCGGATCCCGGCTTCGTCGAGGTGTATCAGGGCTACGGCTTCGAGGCACATCCCGTCGCGCTCTCCGAGCCGATGGAGCCCGAGGCCATGGCGAAATTCTGGGAGGAATTCATCAACGGCCATATCCCCAACTTCAACAAGGCGCCGATCGACCAGGTCGACAATTATGTCAAGGACTGCTGGGAGGCCATCGTGGACAGCGCCAAATGGGCCGAGAAGGACCTCCCGGGCGTGCTGGCCAGGGTCAAGCCCGATCTCATCTGTGTGGACAATGTCATCATGTTCCCGGCGATCAAGCAGTTCGGGGTGCCCTGGGTGCGCATCATCTCCTGTTCCGAAGCCGAAATTTCCGACCCCATGGTGCCGCCACATCTTTCGGGCTGCCGCGCCGATGACACCGCCGGTCATGCTGCCTACCGGGCGCGCTTCAACAAAGTGATCAAACCCATCCATGACGATTACAACGCCTTTCTGGCTGGCTGCGGCGAGGCGCCCTACGATCTGGGCGAGTTCTTCGAGGCGTCTCCCACGATGAATTTCCTGCTCTATCCCGAACCCTGCAAATACGACGGCGAGATCCCCCTTGATCCCGGCCGATTCCAGTATCTCGAAGGCTGTGTGCGCGAAGAAGAGCCTTTTGAGATCCCCCAATTCAAGGCCAATGCCGATGCGCCGCTCATCTACCTCTCTTTCGGCTCGCTGGGCGCAGGCGATACGAACCTGCTCAAGCGGCTGATGCGCACGCTGGGCAAGCTGCCCTACCGCGTGCTCGTCAATGTGGGCGACTACACCGACAGCTACGCCCCCGGCGACATCCCCGAAAACTGCCATATCCAGAGCTGGTATCCGCAACCCTCCGTGATCCCGCAGGTCGATGCGGTGATCCACCACGGCGGCAACAACTCCTTCACGGAATGTCTTTTCTTCGGCAAGCCCGCCATCATCATGCCCTATGTCTGGGACGGGCATGACAATGCCACCCGGGTCGAGGAAACGGGGCATGGCTTCGGCTTCCACCGCAGCGACTGGACCGATGAGCAGCTTGCCGGGGCGCTCGAGAAATGCCTCAACGATCCCGCGATCGGCACAAGGCTCGCCGAAACCTCGGCCCATATGCAAAGCCGCCACGGCCCCACCAAGGCCGCGAAGATCCTCGACGACATCCTCGCGCGCTGACCCCCCCTGGGCCTCTTTTCGGCAAAAATATCCCGGGGGTTTGGGGGCAGCGCCCCCAAGGGCTGCGTGCCCTGAACGCGAATGCAACCTGCGCGCCCCACAGGCGCGCCAATCGGAAGAACGATGATGACCACACCCATGATCAGAAACCCGCGCGCTCTCGATGATCTCGATGACTGGGGCGCGGTACCGACGATGATCGAAGGCGCCTCCCACACCTCGGGCAAGCTTCTCCACAAGGGCCCCGATGGCCAGTCCGAATGCGGGATCTGGGTTTGCACACCCGGCAAATGGGACTGCCACGTGACCCGTGACGAATTCTGCCATTTTCTCGAAGGGCGCTGTACCTATGTGCACGAAAACGGCGAAGTCACCGAAATCACCCCCGATTCAGTCGCCTTCTTCGCTGAGGGCTGGCGTGGCATCTGCACGGTGCATGAAACCGTCCGGAAGGTCTACATGATCCGGTGAAAGGCGCCGGAATGGTGTTTGATCCCATGCAGCCCGGCTTCTGTCTCAACCACACTGATCGCGTGATCACGCCCGTTGCATGATCCCGGCACGCTGGAGCAGATGGGCGTCCCGGGCCTGCCGGATGCGTTCACGCTCAAGGCGGTCCCGGGCCGGGTGACGGGAGCGCAGAAGAATTGGGCGGCGCTCGATGCCAGGGCTTGCGTCGGCATTCTGTTCCGTGTCGCCAACGAGATCGAGCAGGGTGTCATGCGCGAGGTCGCCCGCCTCATGACACTGGAGACAGGCAAGCCATACCCTGGATCCATCGGCAAGATCGCCAATACCCCGCCCTTCTTCCGCTATTACGCCGAGCTTGCACGGCAGGATCTGGGCCGGATCGCCGGGCCGATGCAGCCCGGATCGTTCCAATACGTGATCCATGGGCCCGCCGCTGTCCGGATGAAGCCCGCCGTGATCGATCCTGTCGCGCGCATGGCCGATTGGTGGCCTTCCTACGCGAGTGACTGGTCCTACTGCCCTGATCGCGGGGCAGGGGGCAAACATGCCCGATCAATCAGGCCGGCCCGAAGCCGGGCGGGCCCTCTCAACCCTTATCGAGGCTACGCCGCGAAGCCCGGCAGGGTGCAGATCTGGCGGTCATGCAGCAGCGAGGTGACGACGCGCCCTTCATCCGTGTCACGAATGGCATAGCCATAGCCGCGCAGACGATGCCGCCATTCGCGCTCCGACACGGCCATCTGCCGCTCGCGCATGACGATTTTCTGAATTTCCATTGTGTTGTCCATCGGTCCGTGTCCCTGTTTGGTCCCTGCTCTTTCCAGAAACAGGAGTATTCAAGGATCGTGGCCGAATTCGCGACAGATTGTGTCGATACCGGGGATTGTTGATGGCTTTGGAACAGTCCCGCGCCGCGGGCGCTGTCCTGAAGCGGCGCGCCCCCCCCATGCTCTCCGAGCCAACCGACCGGAAAGCCCATCAGACCCCGCTGATCTCCACTCCGAGATCACGCAGAACCTGCCAATAGGCCGGGAAGGTCTTGGAGACACACATGGCATCATCGATGGCGATGCCGCCGATCTTCAGCCCGGCAAGGGCGAAGCACATGGCGATGCGGTGATCGGCATGGCTGTCAATGAGAGCGGGCAGATGCTGTCCGGCAAGCGTGGGATCGGCCTGCACGATCAGATCATCCTCCTCGACCCGCGCCAGATCAGGACGGATCGCGGTCAGCCCCGCGTGCAGCGCCGCGATGCGGTCACATTCCTTCACCCGCAGATTGGCGATGCCGGTAAATCGCACAGGCGTTTCATTGAAGGCGGCGAGCACGGCAAGCGTCGGGATCGCATCCTGCATCTGGGCACCATCGATCCGGGCGGGCATGCGCGGGAAGATGCGGATCAGATCATGGGCCTTTGCATCGGGCTGGTGCATCTCGTGCGCCCGGGCCTTGATGTCGATCTTTCCGCCGGTCAGCGCCTCGGCGGCCCAGAGATAGGTGGCGGCGCTGGCGTCGGGCTCCACCTCGTAGGCGCGCGCATGATAGCCCGTGGCTTCGATGGCGATTCTGTTATCTTCGGTGAAGGTCACATTTGCCCCGAAGGCACGCATGACGGCTGCGGTGATATGCAGATATCCCACCGCGCCGATCGCACCGCCCATGATCCGGATGACCGAAGCGGCAGGCCCCATCGCGGCCAGCATCATGATGGCCGAGATATACTGGCTGGAAAGCGTGCCGCTGACGGCGATTTCGCCAGCTTCGAAACCGCCGGTGCCACGGATATGAACCGGTGGGCATCCCGTCTCCGAGCGGGCATCGACGCCCATGGCCACCAGGGTTTCGATCAGTGGCGCGATGGGGCGTTTTTGCATATGCGCGTCCCCCGTCACCGTAGCAGGCCCCTCCACCAGTGCCACCGCCGCCGTGAGAAACCGCACGGCTGTGCCGGCATTGCCCAGAAAGAGCGGTGTTGCAGGGGCCTCCAGCCGTCCGGTGCCTGAAACATCGACGGTGGTGTCATCCACCTCTGTGATGGTAACGCCCATCTGATCAAGCGCGGTCATCATGTAAAGCGTGTCATCACTGCGCAGGATGCCGCTGAGCCGGCTTTGTCCCCTCGCAAGAGCGGCCACCAGAAGCGCGCGATTGGTCACCGATTTGGAGCCCGGAAGGCGGACCTGACCCGTGAGCGGGCCGCTGACCGGGGTGATGCGGGCAATGGGCTTGAAGGCCAAATCTCTCTCCGTTGCGGGCTCTGGCTGCGGGGCGGATCGCCGGGTCTGCATCCGTATTGTCACCTAGCACCGGCCCGCGCCTGTCTGCAAGATGGGGAAAATGGCATGAAGGCGGTGAGGTCCTGACATTCCAGGCATCCGAGCCAGCGTGATCAAAAGCCCCTGATCCAGATCGCAGCACGCGCGGCGCCCCCAAGGCGCCGTGGCGTGGCTTTCTCGGTAGTTGCCATGACCCGGTTGGCGCGAGCCCTGACCGGCCCCGCTTCGGATCTGCCGGTTCAGAAATCCAGATTCTCGACACTCAGCGCGTTTTGCTGGATGAATTCGCGCCGGGGCTCGACCACATCGCCCATCAGCTTGGTGAAAAGATCATCCGCCTCCGCCACGTCATTCACCCTTACCTGCAAGAGCGTGCGCGCTTCGGGATCAAGCGTCGTTTCCCAAAGCTGGCTGGGGTTCATCTCGCCCAAGCCCTTGTAGCGTTGCAGGCCAAGCCCCTTCTGCCCTTCCAGAAGGATCGCCTCCAGCAGGTCGAGCGGGCCGTAAATGGCTTGCGCACGCTCCTTGCGATGCAAACTGGCGGGCAGCGTGTAGGTGTCACGGAGTTGCTTTGTCATCTGGTCCAGCCGGCGCGCCTCACCGCCACGCAGGACCGGGCCATCGAGCGTGCGGGCCTCTTCCACACCACGCAGCATCCGTGTCAGGCGGATGCCGTGATCCTGTGTCGGGCGCCCCTGCCAGCCCCGCTCGTATTCCAGTGCGATAAGGTCCAGCCGCGCCGCGACCGCATCGGCCACCGCTTGCAGATCACCGTCGGCCTTGCCAGGCATGAACGCCTCGGCGATGGCGGCCTGTTCGATGACATGGCGGGGGTAATGCGTGGGGAAGGCCTCGATGATGCGCTTGGCCTGACGCGCCTCATCGACTACGCGCACCAGATCATTGCCGATGATCTCTTCACCGCTGCCCAGTCGCAAGACGGCATCCTCGGTGCCCTGTGCGATCAGGTAATCGTCGAGCGACGGCTCATCCTTGAGGTAAACCTCCGATTTGCCGCGTGTCACCTTGAAGAGCGGCGGTTGCGCGATATAGAGATAGCCCCCCTCGATGAGTTCGGGCATCTGCCGGTAAAAGAATGTGAGCAGGAGGGTGCGGATATGCGCGCCATCCACATCCGCATCGGTCATCAGGACGATCTTGTGATAGCGCAGCTTCGAGATGTCGAACTCGTCGCGCCCGATCCCGGTGCCAAGCGCCATGACGAGATTGCCGATCTCCTGACTGCCCAGCATCCGGTCGAACCGCGCGCGCTCCACATTGAGGATCTTGCCCTTGAGGGGCAGAATGGCCTGAGTGCCACGGTCGCGCCCCGTCTGGGCAGAGCCGCCCGCACTGTCCCCCTCGACGATGAAAAGCTCCGTCTTGGACGGATCCTTCTCCGAGCAGTCCTTGAGTTTTCCCGCCAGAAAATTCACATCCATCGCCGTTTTCCGACGGGTTAGCTCCCGCGCCTTGCGCGCGGCCTCGCGCGCCAGCGCCGCCTCGATGATCTTGCCGACGATCAGCTTGGCCTCACTGGGGTTCTCCTCGAACCACTCCGCCAGCTTTTCCCCCAAAAGCCCTTCAATCGCCGGGCGTACCTCGGAGGATACCAGCTTGTCCTTCGTCTGGCTGGAGAATTTCGGATCAGGCACCTTGACCGACAAGACACAGGTAAGCCCTTCGCGCGCGTCGTCCCCGGTGAAGCTCACCTTTTCCTTCTTGGCAATGCCGCTCGATTGCGCATAGGCGTTGATGGTGCGCGTCAGCGCCCCGCGAAAGCCCGCCATATGGGTGCCTCCATCGCGCTGCGGGATGTTGTTGGTAAAGGGCAGCACGGTTTCGTGGTAGCTGTCATTCCACCACATCGCCACTTCGATGCCGATCTCGTCGCGCTCGCCGGTGATGAAAATGGGTTCGGGAATCATCGGCGATTTGTGCCGGTCGAGATACTTGACGAATTCGCGGACACCGCCTTCGTAATGCAACTCGGTCTGCAACGGCTCGGCCGGGCGTTCATCGCGCAGGATGATGCGCACGCCGGAATTGAGAAAGGCCAGTTCACGCAGCCGCTTTTCCAGCGTCTCGAAGGAATAATCGAGGTTCGAGAATGTCGAGGTCGAGGCCAGAAAGCGCACTTCGGTGCCCTTGCGCCCCTGCGCATCACCGACGACCTTCAGATGTTCGACGGTATCGCCCTTCTCGAACCGCGCGACATGCTCCTTGCCACCCCGCCAGATGCGCAGTTCCAGCCAGTCGCTCAGCGCGTTCACCACCGAGACACCCACCCCGTGCAGGCCCCCCGAAACCTTGTAGGAATTGTTGTCGAACTTGCCGCCTGCATGAAGCTGCGTCATGATCACCTCGGCCGCCGAGACGCCTTCTTCCTCATGGATTTCAACCGGCACCCCGCGCCCGTTGTCGCTCACGGAAATCGAGGAATCGGCGTGGATCGTGACGTTCACGGCATCGGCGTGGCCGGCGAGGGCCTCGTCGATCCCGTTATCGACCACCTCATAGACCATGTGGTGCAGCCCCGAGCCGTCATCGGTGTCGCCGATATACATGCCCGGGCGCTTGCGGACCGCATCCAACCCCTTGAGAACCTTGATGGAATCCGCGCCATAATCTTCCGGCATCTTGGCGGCTTCGGCCATGTGATCGTCCCTTCTGCTTTGGCTGGATTTATACGATTTCTGTGGGGGGATGTCACGCGATCGACACAATATTTTGTAGCCCGTCAGGGTGGCAGACGCAACGGGATCAGAAGCTCACGACCGATCGCCCATCCCGCTCGTCGACCTGCAGATGTTGCGCCCGCGCGCCAAGTTCCGCAAAAAGCTCCGGCCCCGTTCCCGTCATCCAGGATTGGCTGCCAAGGGCGCAGATCTCGTCATAGAGCGCGGCGCGGCGCGTGGCATCGAGATGCGCTGCCACTTCATCGAGCAGCAGGATCGGGGCCGCGCCCAGCGCGTGTTTGAGGGCGCGCCCATTGGCCAGGATCAGCGAGACCAGAAGCGCCTTCTGCTCACCGGTCGAGCAATCGCGCGCAGCCATGCCCTTGGCCACATAGACAGCCAGCAGATCGGCCCGGTGCGGCCCGATCAGCGTGCGCCCGGCAGACAGATCGCGAAACCGCGTGTCGGACAGGGCATCGCGGTAATCTGCGGGGCAGGGCGGCATTTCGCCTTCGGCCATCACAAGCTCCAGTGCGGCAACAGGAAAGCTGGTTTCGGCCTCTCCCTGGGCCGCCTCGATCCGGGCCAGGGCAGCGAGCCGATTGGCATGGATCGCAGCGCCCGCCTCGGCCATCTGCCGCTCGAGCGCCACATACCAGTGCCCGTCCCGCACCTGATCCTTCAGAAGCCTGTTGCGCTCTCTCATGGCCTTTTCATGGTTCAGCGACACATCGGCATGTTCGGGGATGAAACTCATGGTGATCCGGTCCAGAAAGCGCCGCCGCCCCTCGGCGCTCTCGATCCAGAGCCGGTCCATCGCAGGGACAAGCCAGAGCACCCGGGCAATCTGCCCAAGTGTCACCTGCGAGGCCGGTTTCCCGTCGATCCGCAACTGCCGGGGCTGGCCTTCTTCCGACCAGATCTCGATTTCGTGCAGGGCCTGCGGCGCGCGCAGAACCCCCTTCACCTTCCATCCGATCGCCTCGGGGCGGCGCGCGATATCCGCAGCCGCGCCCCGGCGCAGCCCGCGCCCTGGCGAGAATAGTGACACCGCCTCCAGAATGTTGGTCTTGCCCGCACCGTTGGGCCCTGAAATCGCCAGAGGCCGCGCGTCGAGTTCAAGCCGTGCCGTGAGATGCGACCGGAAATGCGAGAGTTCGAGCTGCGACAGATAGAGGTCCGCCATTCAGCGCCCCTGCTTCATTTTGCCAAAAATACTCCCGCCGGAGGCGCCGCCCGCCCTCACACGCGCATCGGCATGACCACATAGACGGCGCTTGTGTCGCTTCCCTCGCGCATCAGTGTGGGGTCCCCGGCGGAGTTGAACAGGAAGACGGCATTCTCCCGGTCGACCTGGCTTGCGATCTCGAGCAGGTATCTGGCGTTGAACCCGATCTCCAGCCGTTCGTCGCCATAGGCCACGGCCAGTTCCTCCTCCGCTGCGCCGCTGTCGGGCGCGTTGACCGACAGGATCAGGCGGTCTTCGTCGAGCGCCAGTTTCACTGCGCGCGAGCGCTCGGACGAGACGGTGGCCACGCGGTCCACAGCGCGGGCGAACTCGGCCGCATCCACCTCCATCTTCCGGCTGTTGGCCGTCGGAATCACGCGCGTGTAATCGGGAAAGGTGCCGTC
>SLDH01000123.1 GCA_007125415.1 Roseovarius sp. | reverse complement strand
GAGCGAGGTGTCGGTGGTGTCGCTCTGGCTGGTCATGATGCTGCGGTGGATGCGGCTCTTTCCTCCCTTTCCCGAGCACCGGATCATGACATCGGCATACCCTTCGCTGCTCGCTATTGCACAAGGGATCGAGGCGCGACCAGCGATCGCCCGCGTTCTGGCAAGGGAAGGACTGGCAGCGGATGCCTTGTCGGCCTCGGCCGAGTGAAACCGGAAGATGGGGCGCGAACGGGACACTTCTGCATCACACGGCCCCCGGCTCGAATGTTTCGCCCGGCGGCAACGCTGCGCCGTGCCCGACCGCCGGCCGTGTCCTGCGACCGTTCAGTAATCGCGCTCGAAGAAGATGCCGAGGCCGGTTTCGCCGTCGGTATCGGCGCGGCCCTTGACGGTCAGGTTGCGGGTGACATCCAGATTGAGATTGATCTGCTGTTTGCCTTCACTATCGGCAGTCACCTCGGAATAGAGGTTGTCGGCCAGATAGGCACCGGCGCGCAGTTGCGTGGTGCCCTCCTCAGACGTGGCAACATCGAGATCGCTCAACCCCAGAGAATTGCGCAGGTTGCCCACGACACCGCCATCGTATCGCCCGGTCAGCTGTGCTATCCCGCTGACAAGCTGCACTGCCTGAAATGCGGAGAGACTGTCGAGCCCACGGCCAAAGATGAGCCGGGCCACCACCTCGTCCTGCGGCAATTCCGGTGAGGACGAAAAGGTCACCGTGGGGGCGCTGGCCTCGCCTTCAAGCAGGATCTGGACGACCACATCCCCGGCGGTCGATTCTGCGACGAACCGCAGATAGGGATCGAAAGCCCCGCGTATATCGATGAGCCCTTCGGTCAGATCGAGCCGCCGGCCAAGAATGTCGATCCGCCCGCGGATGAGCTCGAAAAAGCCGCTGGGCACGATATTGCCGGTCGATCCGGCAAGGCGCAGGGAACCACCCAGTTCGGCATCAAGGCCACGCCCCCGGACAAAGATCTGATTGCGCGCATTGACCGTCAGATCAAGCGGGAAGTCCGCACCCGCAGCGCGCCCAGAGCCGCCGGCCTCCTGCCGGACAAGTCCGGCCCGCCGCCGCGTGGCTGCCACATCCGCCGGCTCCGCCACATGGCGCAGCTGCGGCAGCGTGCCGATGATCACGCCACTGCCGGAAGGGATCTGCACCTCCGTTCGCCCCAAGTTGATCGTGCCGGCGATCCGCGCGCCCCCGGTCAGCGGCCCGACAACCGTAAGATCACCATTGACGCGCGTCTCAAAGAGTTCCGGATCGCTCAGCGCCAGACGCTGCAGGCGGATGGCCAGATCCGCCGAGAAGGGCGGCTCCAACCTGATCGGCCCGCTCACCTCGAAGCGCCCACCCTCTCCAGCTCCGCCCGTAAGGGCGATCCCCGCAGAGCCGTTGGCGAGCGAGACCGTCCCGGTCAGACGGTCGAGCACCATGTTCTGATCCGGCAAGGCCACCCGGGCATCGGCGAATGAGGCCTCGCCCGAGAGGGAATTCAGTTGCGGCGGGCCCGACAGGCTGAGATCGAAGCGCAAATCCCCCGCAACCGAGCGTGGCGTGATGAAACGGTTGGCCAGTTGCAATGGCCCGGTGCCGACCGCCCTCAGGGCAAGGGCCTGTCCGTAGTTGCGGATATCGCCGGTCACGCGGGCCGCGATGCCCCCCGGGCCAGTTGCGTTCAACGAGACCGCCACATCTTCCGCCAACCTGTCCCGCAATGTCGCGGTGCCCCGTATCTCCGCGGGCCCCGAGATGCCATCGGTCAGCAAGCCCAGATCGGACAGACGCGCCGACAGGTTGATGGGCGTGCCTGGCCCCGAACCGGACGCATTGGCGCGTAGCTGCGGCGACAGAAACCGCAGGTAACGCAGATCGAACGCCTGCTCATCCAGCGCAGCAGAACCTGCGGCAGAGACATTCCCGGCAATCAGCCGGTCAAGCTGCGGGATGCCGGACCGCACGCCCGTGCCATCGACGTTGAATATCAGATCGAAGGTCTCGCCCTGAAGCTCTGCCGCGCCAACAAGGCCAAGCTCCAGACGCCCGGCCACGGGGCGCGCGAGGATTGCGGCAAAGCGCGACAGGTCAGGCGAAACGATCCGCAGCTCGCCATTGGCCGGCAGGACCGGATCATCGGGGTCGAGCGCACCGCTGGCATTGATCCGGCTTTCGCCCAGCCTCGCATCCAGCACGCTCAAGCGCACCGGCGCGCCGTCCTGCCAGGCCACTTGCACCTGAACCTCTGCATCACCCTCCAGACGCGGCTCGACAAGTGCGATATCCGACAGTTCCGCCTCGGTGTTCAGAAAGCCCGACGCGCTGTTGAGCACACCCGAGGCTGTCCACGAGAGCAACTCGTTGCGCAAATCGAACTCGCGCAGGCGCAGGCCCGCCTCGTCGCGGATGGCCGAAACCTGCAATACGGTTTCGCCTCCGATCAGCGGGTCGAGGCGCGGCTCATCGGCGCGCAACCCCTCGGTGCGTGCGTTCAGCACAAGATCGAACGCGCCACTCAGCGGGATTATCTCTCCGCTCAACTCAGCGATGGCCACCCCTGCAAGATCACGCCCGGCCAACCCCGAAAAGCGGCTGATGTCATTGGCCAGCACCCTGGCATTGGCCTGAACCGGAAAGCCCTCAGCCAACGTGCTGACCGTCGCGTCGGCGCTGAGGTTCATGTTGCCGCTTTGCAGCGAAAGGCTTTCGAGGACGAAGGGTGCCTCGGGGCGCCAGTTGAAGCGGGTCCGGCCGCTCGGGTTCTCACCGATGGCGCGGCGCAAGTCTTCATTGCCCGGATCGAGGCCGCTGAGCTCGAAATCGAGCGCGCCGGTGACGAGGGCTTCGGGCACGCGCGCGATCCGCCCTTCCCCCTCAAGATGCGCCGCTTCCACGCGCAGATTATCACCGCGCTCGAGCGCATCCACCGTGATATCTGCATACCAGCGGTCCCCCTCGGCCAGATCATAGCTTGCATCGAAACGCACATGCTCAAGGGTGAGCGGATCGCCCGTCACCGGCAGGCGCAACGGGCTGCCATCGCCCAGATCCCCCTCGAAAGCGAAGCGCTCGGGCCAGCCATCGGCAGCGAGCGCCAGGGTTCCCGAAAGGCTCAGTCCGGCGGAAGTGATCTCGAAGCGGTCAAGCAGGGTGCGGCCATCCTCGGGCAGGCGCAGGTCAGCGCCCAGGCTGGCGCGCGCGCCGAAGAACGGATGAAATTCGGGTGCGAAGAGCGGACGCACATCGCCCTCCAGATCGGCCGCGATGGCATAGCCGCCTTCTTCTTCATCGCCGCCCCTGATTGTCACTTCGCCGCCAAAGCGCGGAGTGCCATCCGACGAAAGCTCGATCTGCGCGGTATAGGCCGAGAGCGGGGCCTCCCCCTTGACCACCAGTTCAAGCGAGGGCGATCCGGGAATCCCCAGCAAGCCTGACACCATGCCACCGCCTGCCTCGTCGAAATCCAGATCGAGCCGCAGGATGCGGCTTCGGTTCGAAAAGCCGCCATCGAAAGTGAGGTTGTCATCGCGGTCCGTGCGCTGGATGTCGAGCGTTGCATTGCCCTCACCGCCTGCAAGGTTGAACGCACCGTTCAGCGTGAGGGTCGCCGCTTCACCCAGGACGGGCGGCGCAAGCAGGATCTCCTCGATCGCAAGCTCATTGATATTCACGGAAACCGGCAGTTCCGGCAGGGCGAAGGGTGTGACTTCGGCATCAGCGGGGGTGAGGCTTTTCTCGCTAAGCGGACGGCGCAGGATCTCGACCTCTCGCGCGTTCAGGGTATCAACTTCAAGCCGCCCGGCAAAGAGCGCCCGCCGCGTCCAGACAAGCTGCGCATCGCGCAGAATGAGCCAGACCCCATCGGCATCGGCAATGGTCATCCGCTCCAGCCGCGCCCGCGACGAAAGCGCGCCCCGAAATCCGGTGATGCGCACCTCGCGTCCGGCACCCGACAACGCCTCCTGCAACTGGCGCTCCAGAAAGCGTTGATCGTCCTCTGCGCTGTCTTGCGCGACCACGGGAACGGCAACGCCCAGGCACAGCAAAAGAACCACCAGAAACCGCATCAGAATGCCTGCCCTATGCCGATATAGAGTTCAAACTTGTCGCCTGCATCACTACCAATTGGCGTGGCCACATCTACCCGGACAGGCCCGATGCCGGTGTCATAGCGCACACCAAACCCCCCGCCCGAATGCTGCTCGCCCTTGGACGTTCCCCAACTGCTGCCACTGACAAATCCGGTATCGGCGAAGGCCACGACAGACCACGGCCCGGTGACATTGGCGCGCAGTTCGGCCGACAGACCCAGAAAGGAGCGCCCGCCCGCAAGATCGCCATTCGGCCGCTTGACCCCGAGCGATTCGAACGGTTGCCCGCGCACTGTCCCGGCGCCTCCCGAAAAGAACAGCATGTCCGACGAGACCTCCCGTGCATCCACACCGATGATCGAGCCCACTTGCGCGCGCCCGGCAACCACGAACCGGTCCTGCCCGCCGAACCCGTGATAGGCCCGCGCATCCAGAAAGAGCCGGGCGCCTGTCGCATCGTTTTTCAACTCGTGAAACGGCATCGCCGAGAAATCGAGATAGATGCCCTCCTTGGCATCGAGCGGGTCGTCACGATCATCAAAGGTGAGGCGGCCGGGCATCAGCAGGTGCTTCAGCGTGCGCTTGCCGAAGGCGTCATCAAGGTCGGAGTACTGATAGGCAAGGCCAAGTTCGCCGGTCAGCCGGTTCGAGAAGACATGGGTGAAACCGCCGCCTAACCGATAACTGCGCTCCTTCACATTGCGCCGGTCCCTCTGCTCGAAACTGGTGGCCAGAAAGAGGCCCGTATCCGCGTTGAACGTGGCCGGCCGGTCAAACCGCGCGGCGGCACTGTAATCCACTCCGCTCGACTCGCCGCCGATCCCGCTGGCCTCGAGATCAAAACGCAGACGTTCGGCACCGCCAAACAGATTGCGATGCATCCAGAATGTGGAAAGCGTTATCCCTTCGCGTGAGGCGATTTCGGCACCCACACCCGCCCGGCGCGGCCGCTCCTCAACCAGCATCGCGTTGATATCGAGCGTGTCATCGGGGCCGATCTCTTCGGCTTCCTCCATCGCCACGGAACGAAAGGCCCCCGTGCGCCGCAGCCGCGACGTGGCCCGCTCCAGATCCTCGGGCGAAAAGGTTTCGCCCGTGGGCAACCCCGCGATGGCGCGGACACGATCCGGTCTGACGCGTTGCACACCCGAGACATTGAGTTCGCCAAAACTCAGCTTGGGCCCGGTGCGTAACCTGATGTCGGCCGAAAGCGTGGCATTGCGATGGTCCGCAACGATGTTTTGGTCCGCGACCGCCGCCTTGGCATAGCCGAGGTTTCGCCATCGGTCGATTCCCGCGGTCGCCGCCTCGCCGACAAGGCTGCTATGGGCCCGTGCACCTGTGGTGAAACCTTCAGGCAGGGTCGTCTTGCGGGCAATCGGGGCGACACGCGCCGTCCCGAAGACGAAAGGCGGACCGGGTTCGATCCGGACGATGATCTCGTCGATACGTTGAGGCGTGGCGAGGGGCGAGATGTCGGCGGCCTCACGCCCGTCCACCAAGACATTCACGACACTGCTGTAAAACCCTCTCTGGTAGAGCGCGCCCACCTGCCGGGCATATTCCGCGCGGGCCGCTGCCATCAGATCCTGCGGCGTGGTATCCTCGTTCCGGGCAGTTTCCAGCAGGACCGAGGCCGCCCGAAGATCACTGCGCCCGGAACTGCCGAACTCTGCAATCTCGAAGCGAATTTCCGTTGCTGAAGCAAAGGTCGATGCGCAGCACAAGAGCAAGGTGCAGACGAACGATCTGATGGGAACGCGGTCAATCACCCGACGCTTCTCCGTCATGACTTATGCGGGCATGACTTATGCGGGGAGCCGTCCTCCCAAAGAAGGCCAGATTCACAAAATAGCATCGTGTCCTCACTTCATCCCCCGGTCAGGCTCATGTCCTAACTACAATCTGGAGGACCATGATGAAAGCCGTTTGCCACGGCAAAGGGCGGATTTCGGCTCAGACGCCACCCGGTTTTGCAGCTCCCCGCCTCGGGCCTTATGGCAGGGCTCGGCTTACCGTTTGAAAGGGCGAGTGAATCCGGCCATAGTCCGGCCTGAACGGATGCACCCGATCATTTTCACCGCAATTGGGGAAATACCCATGCAGGCACCGCGACATGACAGTTACGACATCGTGATCATCGGAGGGGCGATCATGGGCTCCGCGGCGGCGTGGTTTCTCACAGAGGAGTCCGACTTTGACGGGCGTATCCTCGTGGTCGAGCGCGACCCGAGCTATGCGCTCTCTTCGACCGCACACACCACAAGCTGCATCCGGCAACAATTCTCCACGGAGTTGAACATCCGCATCTCGCAATTCGCCGCCGAATACATCACCAACCTGCGCGACCGCATGGGGGGAGATCGGGATGTTCCCGAGATCAGGATACGCAATTTCGGCTATATGTATCTCGCCAATACCCCCGCCCTTGCCGAAACCTTGCGCGCAAGTTTCGAGGTGCAACGTGCCGCCGGGGCCGCCACGCGGCTGATGACAGCGGACGAGATTGCTCAGGATTATCCCTTCTACGCCCTCGATGATGTGTTGCTGGGTTCCATCAATCTCGTGAATGAGGGCTATTTCGACGCAGGCGCGCTCTTTGACGCATGGCGCAAGGGGGCAAAGGCGCGCGGGGTGGAATTCGTGCATAACGAAGCCGTGGCCATGCGCCTCGGGGAAGACGGGCGCAAGGTCGTGGAAATCACGCTCGCCTCAGGCAATCAGGTTGCCTGCGGGCAGGTGCTCAACGCCTCGGGCCCGCGCGCGGCACGCACCGCCGCGATGGCGGGCATCATGCTGCCTGTGGAGCCACGCAAACGATATTCCTGGATATTCCGCGCCGCGCAGCCGCTTGACCGTGATCTGCCACTGACCATCGATCCCTCGGGCCTGCATGTGCGTGAAAATGGTGGCGGCACCTATCAGGCGGGCGGGCATTTCGGCCCTGATCCGGCAGTGGAACCTGATGATTTCAACATGGATCACAGCCTGTGGGAAGACATGGTCTGGCCGATCCTCGCCAGCCGCATTCCGCAATTCGAGACAGTGAAACTGCAAGCCGAATGGGCTGGACATTACGCGATGAATACCGTCGATCACAATGCCATACTGGGCCCGCATGACGTGGTGGAGAATTTCTTCTTCCTCAATGGCTTTTCCGGACATGGCCTGCAACAGGCTCCGGCCATGGGGCGTGGCGCGGCGGAGCGGATGGTGCATGGCCAGTACCGCACGCTTGATCTCAGCGCCTTCGACTATGCTCGCCTGCCCCGGGGCCGCCCGATCCGGGAACTGGCGGTGATTTGATCCGCGCCGGGTTGGCCGGAGGCTGCTTTCGCCCAAAGCAAGTTGCATCCGATCAGGATCAGCTCTTGCCCACAACACGGCACTCGATCGCCTTGGGTCTGGGCCGGGCGCGCATGCGCCCGGATCGCAAGCGCCCCGGGCGGGGATGAATCCCATCGACGGTGCCTAACCACCTCCGACCTCAGCGCACGATTGCATAGGCGGGCTGGCGCGGGTCCGCGCCGGCGCGCAGGAAGCCGGTGTTCGGATCCGCGGCGATCATCTCCACCGCGGCGCTGTTGCGCGTGAAGGGCGGATAGGCATCCAGCCTGTGGCCTCGCCGTGCGAGGGTCGTTGCCACTTCGGCATCGAAACGCGGCTCATAGCTGACATAGTTCGGGAAGTAGTTGTTCGGGTAGAAGGAAGACGGGAAGTTATGCGTGATGACCCGGGGGGCGTCGATCGCCTCCTGCACGTCCATGCCGAAATGATAGACGTTGAGAAACACCTGCAGCATCGCCTGCACCTGCGCGTCACCGCCGGGCGCCCCGAAGGTAACGACCGTCCCATCCTCGCGCAGCGCGAGCGCCGGGTTCGGCGTGAGCCGCGGTCGCCGCCCCGGGCCAACGCCTGCAGGGTGATCGGGGTCCGTGCGCGACTGGGTGCCGCGGGGCGACGGGATGATACCCAACCCCTCGACGACCGGCGCGCGGAAGCTGCCATCGGACGGGGTGGCCGAAAAGGCGTTGCCGAAGCGGTCAATGGCGCACAGATAGGAGGTGTCCGGATCACGGTCCGGCGGGCCGTTGCTGATGGGCGGGTGCATGGGGGTATCGAGGCCGTTGGGCAGGGGCATGTCCGGCATCGCCTCGTCGGCGGAGATACGCGCGGCCCACTGATCCGCGTTATCGTCCGAATGCAGCCAATCCAGCGGCACCTCGGCCAGAGCGGGGTCCCGGTAGTGGTACTCGCGGTTGGCAAAGACGCATTTCATGGCTTCGATCAGCAGATGATGATAGTGGCCATCCCTCGCCTTCAGGTTCTTCAGGCCCAGACGTTCGATCAGCGTCAGGCACTGGATCAGCGTCGGCCCCTGACACCACGGCCCGCAGGTAAAGACTTCGAAATCGCGCCAGCGACCGCTCACCGCCGGGCCCACGGGGCTGCGATATTCCGCGAGATCCTCCCGGCTCAGATAGCCGCCATGCGCTTGCATATGCGCCACGATCTCTGCGGCGATCTCGCCTGTGTAGAATTCCGCACGGGCCGCTTCGAGCCCATCTTCCCGGGTGCCTCCCGCCGCGCGCTCGGCTGCACACATGCGCCCGATCGTGGTCGCAAGATCGCTCTGAACGAAGCGCTCGCCAAGCCGTGGGACGCGATCTCCGGGCACGAAGAGCCGCGCGCTCGAGGGCCATTCGCGGTAATGGTCGGCATTGTTCTCGAATGCCGAGGCGAGAAACGGAAAGATCGAGAAGCCGTCGCGCGCATATTCGATGGATGCCTCAGCAACGTCGGAAAAGCTCATGGTACCATAGAGCTTCAATGCGGTGATCCAGGCATCCGGTGCTGCGGGTACGACGGTGCGAAGCACACCGTAAGGCAGCTTTCCCCCGTGTTCACGCATGAAGAGATCGTCCGGGATCGAGCGCGGCCAGGGGCCAAGCCCGGCGATGGTGACCACCTCACCCGAAGCGAGGCGGATGATAATGGGGGCGACCCCCGCGAAGTTGACCTCATCGGGATGCAGGATCGAGAGAGCCATGCCCGCGCAGCAGCCTGCATCAATTGCATTGCCACCTGCCTCCAGTATCTCGTGGCCCGCTGCCGCGGCGAGGTAATGACCGGCTGAAATCGCCTGCCGGTTTCCATAGAGTGTCGGGCGCATCGCGTTCTCCTCAAAGTGATGCCGAAGATTTCGTAGCCTTAGTTCGAAGCAGACGCGGAGACCCGTCACCCTGCGAAAAACTCGCGACCAGACTCTGCAAGTCGCACTTGCCGTGTACGTCGTCAGACAGCTGGTATGCGTCCTTTTGCCATTCTTTTGGCTGGCCGAACATGGTGCTTCGCTCGCTGGTCACCCTGCACCGCCATCATGGCCGCGTCT
>SLDH01000058.1 GCA_007125415.1 Roseovarius sp. | reverse complement strand
TGCTGCGGACGCAGCACGGGCGGCGGCTCATAGACCGGAACCGACTGGTGCAGCGGCGCGGCCATGCCAAGCCGGTAGGCAAGAAACCACACCAGACCCAGCCCCGCCATCCAGCCGAGAATGGCCCAGACCCATAGCGGCGGCAGCCCCAGCAGCCATGTCCCGCCATTGCCGGCGAAGGCGGTATTGCCGAAGATCAGCCCCGGGCCCACGGCAAGAAACGTCCAGGCGAGTATCGCGGACCAGCCAAGCGCGCGCACCGCCCGGGTTGCATTTACCGCGAAGTTGCTGGCGACAAACTCCGCGATATCGGCGGCAATGGCCGATCTGGGTTGCCGGTAGGTGGCAGCGGCCACCAGCAAGGCCGCAACCATGTTGAAGAACAATCCCCACCCTGCCGCGTGAATGGTCCATGGCCAGCGCCCCCATGGCAGATCGAGCCCCAGCCAGGCGAGGAACTGGATGCCGGTGGTATCGGTCAGAAAGGCCGCAGCAAGCCCCGTGCCGAAGCCCACCAGCACCGCCGAGCGGCTGAGCCAGCCGAACCAGCAGAGGCCCAGCATGGGCACGATAAGCTGTGCCGCAGCCGGCAAGGCAAATCCCCCCAGCGCCGACAGGGTCAGGGGCGCAAGAAAGGCCATCAGCACCGTCACCACCGCCAGCACCACCACGGCGATGCGCGTGAGAGCTACGGTGTCGGTTCGGGAAAGGCGGCTGTGAAAGAGCGGTTTGTACACATGACGCACGAGGCTTTCTGCGGCCACAAGCAACGACAGCCCGGCGATCACCTGCATCCCCGCGATGAGACCGAAGATGAGCCATGCCAGAAGCCAGGGTGCGGTGAGCGCAAGGCTTGCAAGCAATGTGTCGATGCGCTGTTCCGGTGCGATGAGGGCACCGACGCCGAGCAGCGTCACAACCAGCACCACCAGCGCGCCGAGCCCGGCCGCGCCGAACCAGACATGCCCCGCCGCGACCCCCGCGACATTGCGCGTCGACAAAATCACCTTCACTGCCAGCGGGCTGGCCCCGAAACCCAGAATCGCCAGTGCAGTCGACAGCGCCATCACCGCCGTATTGACCTCCGGCGCGGTCATGTCACGCCCCAGCCCGGCGACGAACCGGATCACCCCCTGCACCTCGAAGGCGGATCCGGCCCCATGCGCGCTCAGCCCCGCGGCAAGCGCGCCCAGCCCGCCGGTTTCGATAAGCAACAGAGCGCCCAGCCCCAGAATTGCGGCAACGAGCGCAAGCGTCTGCAGAACGCCGATGAAGCCGATGGCGCGCATCCCGCCGATCACCACATAACCGACAAGCAAGACCGACAGAAGCACCGCGACGACAGGGGCCGACAGACCCTCGCCCGACAGATCGGCCAGCAATGTGGAGAGAGCGCGCAGTTGCAAGCCGCTGAAGCCTATCGCGAAGAGCAATGCAATCAACGCCGAGGACACGGCGAGAAACTCGCTCTGAAAAAAGGCACGGAAAAGCTCCACCTGCGACGACATGCGCAAGCGCTGCCCGATGAACCACACCCGCTTGTGAAAGAGCACGCCTGTCAGGGCCAGAAGCACCCCGGCCTGAAGCAGGGCGGCATGTCCCAATCCGTCCCGGGCGATCAGATCGACCGTGCCCAGCGTGAACCAAGCAGAGAGGCCCGCCCCCGACAGGGTGACGGCACTGACCCAGGGCGGCAGCGCATGACCGGCCGAAAAATACGCGTCGGTATTGCCATTGGCGACAGCACTCACCCTTGCCCAGTATAGTGTGACCGCCAGATAGGCCACGCCGAAGAGCGCAATCCAGAACATGGCGGGGCCATTGATCATCCGCCTGCCTCACCATCGCCAAGGTCGCGCCGGCGGTGAAACCGGGAGAATGCGCCGCGCAGGCCATGCCGTGTGATCAGATAGGTGAGAAACGCAATCACCACGGCAGCAAGGAGTGTGAGCCCGGAGAGAAAATTCGCCCGGCTCAGACCACCCGACAACGTGCCGCCGATGAAAACGAGGGTGATCACGCCAAAGACGCTCAGTCCGAGGGCGGTCTCACCGCGACTGAATCCGGTGTTGAAGACCGCATTGATAATCACGTGTGCGCCGAAGGCCGTCAGCAAAAGGCCCGTGCCCGTCAGTGCTATGACATAGGACTCGAGGCTCAACCCTTGCAGATGGATGACCAGCGCCAGAAGCCCCAACACGCTCCAGACGGCAAAGACCAGCAGGCTGCGTTCCATGTGTCGATCAGTCATCACGTCCTCTTCGTCGCGAAGTCATCCGGGCGGCCGCGTCAGTTCTTGGGGGTCTTGGGCTTGCGGTCCGGCGTGTCTGACGCCGACGCAGGGTCGGTATAGACGACCTTGGAGAGATCCTGCAGCGTCTCGCTGCGATGGATGCTGCCGCTCGTCATGCCGATCTCGCCCAGAAGCTGATCGACGAACGGAGCCTGCGAGCGATAGCGCAGCGCCGAATTGACCACCTGATCCGCGAGATTGCCATTCTCCGGCTTTCCGCCATCAGGCGATGTGCCCGAACCGTCACCACCGGGCCCGCCGGCAGTGCCGGAAAAACCGGGCAGGCCGTCCACATGGACGATCTTGATCCCGTCGATCTTCTCCATCGGCTTGACACTTTCGCGGATGATCGAAGGCAGGTTCTCGACAAGGCTTCGATGCAGCGCGCTCCGCCGGCTGGCATCCGAGCGCAGGTTCTCGGCCTCGTTGAGCTTGACCTTGCCCGCCGCTTCGACGCGGTATTTCTCCTCCTGTGCGGCGGCCTCGATGCGCACGGCATCGGCCTTGTCCTCGGCCGCGCGTTTCTCGGCCTCGGCCATGATCGTCAGACGCGTGGCCTCGCGCTCGGCCTCTTTCGCGGCCTCGATCAACTCCACCACCTTCTGGCGATTGGCGATCTCCGTATCGCGGATCGTCAACACCCGCTCGGTCGCTTCGATCATGGTCGCACGAGCCTGCTGGGCCAGCGCTTCGGCGTCGGATTTCTCGCGCGATTTCTTGGAGATGGAGATCTCGCGTTCCTGCTCTTCAAGCTCGAGCGCCTCGCGGCGCTTGATCTCGAGCGCCTCGATCTGGCTTTCGATCTCGATGCGTGTCCGCTCGACCTTCTCCCGCTCGCGCAGCTTGATCTCTTCGATCTCACGTTCGCGCGCCGCATTTTCATTGGCGATCTCCGCCTTGCGGGTGGCCCGTTGCACGGCGACCTCCGCATCATGCGCAAGGCGCGCATATTCGCTGTCGCGCTTGATCTCGAGTGAGCGCTGTTCGGCATCGAGATTCTTCATCCTCAGCGCAACCTCGGTATCCTGCTCGATATCGTTGCGCTTCTTGCGGCGCGCCTGAATCTGCTCGGTGAGGGTCGTG
The DNA here is from genome assembly GCA_007125415.1 of Roseovarius sp. Classification (GTDB taxonomy): domain Bacteria; phylum Pseudomonadota; class Alphaproteobacteria; order Rhodobacterales; family Rhodobacteraceae; genus Roseovarius. The sequence continues at coordinate 6,163 of SLDH01000058.1, read as the reverse complement.
AGGCCTTCGGCATCGAAGGTGTTGGAGGGATTGAAGAGCGAGATATCCGTCTGGTCAAGCGAGGTGAGCGAGACCGATTCAAGCTCCAGCCCATCCATCCTGAGGCTTTCGGCCACCTCCTCACGCACGAGCTTGACGAATTTCTGGCGGGCCTCGTGGATCTCTTCGAGTTTCATCAGCGCCGCTGCGGCCCCCATGGCATCGACAAAGCGGCCCTCGATCAGGTCTTCAAGCTCATGCGGGCGCATGGTTCGGTTACCCAGGGACCGGGCAGCGGTGGAAATGGCCTCCTCATTCGGGCTCACCCGCACATAGAACTCCACCGTCAGCTCGACGCGCATCCGGTCCAGCGTGATGAGGGATTTCTCACGCGCGCGGGTCACCTCGAGCCGGAGCATGTTCATGTTCACTTCGGTGATGTCATGCAGGATCGGCAGCACGAGCGCCCCGCCGCCCATCACCACCTTTTCCCCCTGGAACCCCGTCCGCACGAAGGACACATCCTTGGTCGACCGCCGGTAAAGCCAATGCAGCAGATACGCCCCGATCGCGATCAGGATCGCTGCGAGGATGATGATTGCGATGATGTCCGCGCCATTCATGATGTGACCCTCCCGGCCAAGAGCGATTGCAGATTTTGTGAGGTATCAGGCATGATCGGCCTCCCTCGTGTTTGTACTGGCCAACATCGCAGTGGCGAGAATTGCCACTCCGAAGGCCATGCGATTGAGAAAATCGGCGACGTTGTAGGCAGTGCTGAGCGCACCACCATCCACATACCCGCCGAAACTGGTGATGAAATTGCCAAGCGGATAGATCGCCCAGCCCACGGTCACGATCAGCCGCAACCAGAAATAGCCGCGCATTACCGGCCTGTTGCCCGACTCGCGCACAGCAGTGTCCATGGACCCGAAGAAAAGCTCGCCCAGGATGTAGAGCCAGAACACGAGACCGATCAGGAAGGCCAGTGTCGCGTTCATGAAACCGGCCTCGCCCAGATAGCGCACGAACACCATCAACACCGAGACCACAACGAGCCGCCAGAAGAGACCGGGGCGCACCCGGCCCACGCAGCCCACGAAGAAGAAAAGTGCCAGCACCTGCAGAGGCATCGACACCACCCAGCCGACATAATGATAGACCACCGGCACCGTGCCGCTCGCCCAGGCAACACGCGCCTCGAACATGGCCAGAGCCCCCACGATGCAGGCACAGGCGCTGATCGTGACCACCAGTTTCCACTGCCGCTCGACCCAAGCGGTCCCCATCAAGAGCAGAACGCTGGTGGCCAGCAATCCGAACAGGGCGGCCGAGAAGCTGGCGGCGGTCAGATCGGTCGTTTCAAAAACCATTTTGTTGGTCCTTCCTCGCGGCGGGAGATGCGCCCCGCGTCATATTTGTGTCCGAATGTGGGGCGACCGGGCATAGAGCGCGACCATGGGCAGGATGAGCAGCCCGAAGATGACCTGCTGCCACTGAAAGTTGAGCCCGATGCCCACCAGAAACGAGCTCAGCACCTGCAGCACAAGCACCCCGATCACGGTAAAGCCATAGCCCCCCTGCCCGCCCAGAAGCGATGTGCCGCCCACCACGACCGCGGCAAGGGTCAGGAAGAGATACTGATCGCCTACCCCGATGAAGCCGCCCCCCGACCAGCCCAGCAAAAGCCCGCCCGTCAGCGCGGCAAAGAAACCCGACAACGCATAGGCGGCCACCCAGTACCGCAGCTCCGAGACGCGCATCCTCGAGGCCGAGACACGATTCACCCCCAGAGCATAGAGATGACGGCCATAGACCGTATGGCGCAGCCCCACGATCAGGATCAGTGCAACCAGGGCCCAGATCGCGATGACCGGGGTGAAGGGCAGGCCGAACGTGGTCCCTCTCATCGAAGCGAGGTTGCTGAGCCAGGGCGGCACGGTAGCGAAGACGTTGCCGCTATAGGCGGTTCCGATGGAGGTGATGATCTGGACGCCGCCCGAAATGGCAAAGCCGGTGCCCAGCGTGATGATCAGTGCCTGCCCCTGAAGCTTGAAGCTGAGCAGCCCGTTGATCACACCCAGCAGGGCGCCGATGACCAGCACGATGATCGCCGCCAGCCAGGGAGGCACGCCCAGCGAGATGAGATACAAGAGCCCGACATTCGACGCGCCGATCACAAAGGGGATCGACAGATCAAGCCCTCCCAGCAAGGCCACCAATGTCTGCCCCACCGCCGCGAGGCCGAGAAAGGCGGCAAAAAGCAGCATGGATTTGATATTCTGCGACGATGAGAAGCCATCGATGGTCATCGCGCCGACCAGAAAGAGCCCCAGCAGCACCATCAACCCGATGAAGGCCGACCGGTTTGTCTCGAAAAACGGCCCCAGCGTGCGGGTTGCGATGATGATTACCAGCAGGATCAGCAGCGACAGGATGGACCAGATGCTGAAAAACCCGTCAACATTCGCCGCGATGATGACATAGGCCAGAAGGATGGCCGCCAGACCGATCAGGCTGGAGCGAAACCGCTGCCAGATCAGCCAGAAAGGTGAGGGGGTCGTGTCATCATCCGGCACAGGGCGCGCCACGATGAGCTGCGACAGGATGAACCGCCACGCCCAGTAGAAAAGCGCGAAGGTGGCGATGGCATAGAGAATGATGGTCTGGACCGGCGTGCCCTGCAGAAAGCCGAAGATGACCCCCAGCACCGTCAGCACCGCGGCCAGCGCAAGCCCGATCAGGCGCGCGGCGAGGCTGATGGCCGGGCTGGTGGTTGGGCCGGTTTCCAAAGGCTGGGTCACCTTTTCGGTCATCGATCCACCCCGCTACTCTCAATGCGGTCGGAGGGTCTGGCCTGCTGCTCCTGCGAGATCTGGTAGGCCACGAGAAGCATCAGCGCGGCCACCACCAGATACACTGCCGGACCGATGCGATCACGCTCGCGCGATTGCGTGAACGCAACGCGCGCCAGCACCGCCAGTGCCGCGAGGATAACGATCCCCGCGATGAGCGGCGCAGCGGCACGGCGCAGGCTTTCGGTTTCCGCGCTGGGCTGCGCCACCTCGAAGGTGCCGACGAAGGCGGTCGACAGGTCGAGCGGCCCGGGTGCCGCCACCTCGCCGATTACGGGCTCCAGCACCGGCGCAAGCTCCGCCGCGGGGACAGGATAGTCGTAGCGCGCGTGAAGGATGACGCCGAGGACCACCACCCCGAGAATCACGAAGTAAAGGAGCGGTGAGAAATTGCGCAGATAGCGCTGGATGAGCGGCAGGATGAGCGTGAGCAGCAAGGAGACGACAAGGATCGTGCCATAGACGAGATCGGTGACAAAGCTCTGCACGGCACCGAAGCTGAAGGTCGCCAGCACGAAGGTGATGAGATAGAGGTTGATCGCCCCGAGCGCCGAGCCGAAAACGCTGGCCCGCCCCCCGGCCAGCGATGCGCCCCCCAGCACCAGAGCGGTGACGGCAATCAGCGTATAGGTCGTGCCCTGCGACGGATCACCCGAAGAGATGAGCGCCGTGAAGGCTATGGCGGCGAGCCCTGCAAAGACCCCCGACAAGAGATGCGCGCCGATGCGCACCGCGGTGATGGGCACCCCGGCGGTGTAGGCTGCGCGTTCATCCGAACCCATCAGTCGCAGATGCGTGTAGAAGGCGGTGCGCGTGAAGAGCAGCCAGCCCAGTGTCGCCAGCACGAGCATCAGCAATACCGGCGAATAGACCGTCGTGCCCGCGCCCCAGGTTGACATCCACTCGGGCGCAAGCCCCCCCGGACGCGGCAGGATCACGAGGTTGAGCCCCGACAGAGCCAGAAAACCGCTCAGGGACACGATGATGGGTTGCACCCTCACATAGATGACCACCAGCGCGAACAGCAGCTGATAGGCCGCCCCGGCCAGCATGGCATAGCCGAAAACCACGAAGGGGTTCGCGATGATCCCCAACCCGTGCAACTGGATGAGGGTGACATTGATGAAGCCGATCAATGGTCCGATCGACAGATCGATGGTGCCGCGCCCGGCTATGACCGCAGCCATGAGCGCATAGGTGGCGAGAATGAGGGGTGTCGCCACGATCACGGCCGAGCCGATTCCCGATGGCGTGACCAGCGAGGGCGAACGCAGGACCGCAAGTGTCAGAAGCGCGAAGAAAAGCGTGACCGGGACGATCAGGAACGGATTGGATGGCCCGCTCCCGAACGACTTGGCCGCCGGACTGGAGGTGCCCGCGTCACGCGCCTCGCCCGGGGCCCGGAGATCCTCCGCCACGCTCACGACGCGCGGCCCTTGCGGCGGCCACGCCCGAAATCGACGATCTTGATACGTGCCGGATCAAACTCATCCGTGAGGTTACGCGGCGTCTCGACGATCTTGATCGGGTGCTCCAGCGGCGTATCGGGATAGCGCACATGTTCGCCGCGTGGCCCCTCGGCGACGGCGCGCGCATGGTAGGGCGTGCGGCTCGGTTGCAACCCGTGATGTGCCTGCAGACCGGCTCTGTCCGTCTGGCCGAACATCGCCGCCAGCACCGCCTTGGTGTCCAGATCACGGCCGTCGAATGCATCGAAGGGCGCATCATTGCGAAACACGATAAGTCGGGTGGCAAAGCCCGGAAACTCCTCGATCTCCGAGGAGAGATAGACAACCGATTTCCCGCTTTCGGCAAAGCTGCGCAAATGTTTGTAAAGCTCCGTCTTGGCCCCGACATCGATGCCGCGCGCGGGATCGTTCAGAACGATCGTATCGGGGCGCAGCGCAAATCCGCGCCCGATCAGCACCTTTTGCTGATTGCCGCCCGAAAGCGAGGTGATGCGATCCTGCGGCAATCCGAACTTGATCATCAGATTCTCCGCCTCACGCTCGAAGACAGTGCGCAATGTCGCCCAATCGACAAAACCGAGTATCCCGCCCTGCTTTCTGGTTTCGTAGAGCGGCATGACCATGTTCTCGAATATCGAGAGCTTGTCGAAGATCCCCTCGCGTTTGCGATCGCCCGAGACATAGGCGATCCGGCCGGCCATGGCATCATCAAGGCTGCGCACCGGCTGGAACATATCGGACCGGTCGCGCACGAAAACCGCGCCGTCCTCCGCCGGGGCCACTCCGGACAGCGCACGCACGAACGCGTCCTGCCCCTGCCCGTCAAGCCCGACAATCCCCACGATCTCGCCCCGGCGCAGTTCGAAATCGAACGCTTCCGCGCCCGGGCCGAGGCGCAGCCCCGTGGCACGCATGGCCAGATCATCGCCGTCGGGCACCGGCGCGGCGGCGTGGCTGGCCATTTCGGCCTGGGTTTCGCCGGTCATCAACTCGAGCAGATTGCGCTCGGTCACTTCCTCCCTCGCCAGCACACCGACATCGCGCCCATCACGCAAGACGGTGGCACGGTCGGAGATGCGGACCAGCTCGGCGATCCGGTGCGTGACGATGAGCACGGTCGTGCCGCGATCGCGCAGCGCGCGTATCTTCTGAAAGAGCCGCTCCGTGCTGTCGAAATCCAAGGCGGCGGAGCTTTCATCAAGAATGAGAACCTTCGGATCGCTGAGCAATCCGCGCGCAATGGTGATCCATTGCTTGATGCCAAGTGGCAGGCTGCCGACCATGTCATAAGGATCGATCGGCTCGCCGGTCAGATCGAGCATCAGCGCGGCAGCCCGAGCCGCCCGCTCGTCCTGATCCATCGTCTTGCTGAAAAGGCTGTCGGCGCCGAGATAGATGTTATCGACCACATTGCTGTCATCGGCGACCATGACCTCCTGATACACGGTCGCGATGCCCAGCGCGCGGCTTTCGCCCGGCGTGCCGGGGGTTTCGCCGAGCACCGAGACAGAGCCACCATCGACGGGCAGAATACCGGAGATCACCTTGGCCAGCGTGCTCTTGCCGCAGCCATTGCCACCCACAATCGCATGCACCTCCCCGGCCCGTGCCGAAAAGCTGACCCCGTCAAGCGCCCGGGTCGGGCCGAAGAACTTGCGCACATTGCGAATGGCAATCGTCTCGCGGGCGCGGGGTACCGGCGCGGCGGAGGCCTGTATCTCGGATGTCGCCATGTTCATTGCCGGGTGCCTGGCTGAGGGTGGGCGGGCGCCGGGAGGCGGCCAGTTGCCTGACCGCCTCCGCGAGCATCATTCTGCCGTGAAGGCCTTCGGATCGGCCGGGCGGAGGAAGAACTGATCG
>SLDH01000273.1 GCA_007125415.1 Roseovarius sp. | reverse complement strand
GTTCCACAACTGCCACAGGATTTCTGCTGGCACCGTTGCAAGGCGCCCTCCCGGGGGGAGGTCGGGCGCGGCCCGGGCCGCTGCGCGGCTGTTCCGGGCCATGGTAAACATCGGCGACCGCCCGCAAAGGGCTCGACGCGGCCAGTGGTGGCGTCATTCTTGCGCGGCTCAGGGCAGGGGGCCGAATGCCCCCGGTCAAAGCTCTGCTGCCGCGCGCTGACCTCTTGCAGCAGAACGCCGGCCGTGTTCCTGCACCCGTCGACCGAAGACATCCATGACCTTGCCCCTGCCGTCAGACTGGTGGCACCCCGCCCGCTGCGTCGTGTCCGTGCCCTGCGCGCAGAACTCGGCTCTGGTCAAGCGCGCGCGCCTGCGCTATCTGCGCTCTGCGCCAAGAATGGGAACAAAATGTCAGACAGCCTGCCCTTCGAGACACCCGGCCCTGTGGAAGACAGCCTCCGCCATGCGATCGCGCCCACCGAAGAGATCATCGCCGAGGCGCGGGCAGGGCGCATGTTCATCCTCGTTGATCATGAGGACCGCGAGAACGAAGGGGATTTCGTGATTCCCGCCGAGTTTGCCGATGCGGCGGCGGTGAATTTCATGGCCACGCATGGGCGCGGGCTCATCTGCCTGCCGATGACCGCCGAGCGTATCCGCCAGCTTGGCTTGCCGATGATGGCGGTCAACAATTCGTCGCGGCACGAAACCGCCTTCACCGTCTCCATCGAGGCGCGCGAAGGGGTGAGCACCGGCATTTCCGCCGCCGACCGGGCCCTCACCATCGCCACCGCCATCAACGAACAGAACAGCGCGGCCACCATCGCCACGCCGGGCCATGTGTTTCCGCTGCGCGCGCGCGAGGGCGGCGTGCTGATCCGGGCGGGCCATACGGAGGCGGCAGTGGATATCGCGCGGCTGGCTGGCTGCAAGCCTGCGGGCGTGATCTGCGAGATCATGAAGCCCGACGGCACCATGGCGCGCCTGCCCGATCTGGTGACGATCGCGCAGGAGCATGGCATGAAGATCGGCACGATCTCGGATCTGATCGCCTACCGTCACAAGCATGACAATCTGGTGCGCGAGGTGCGGCGCGAGACCATTCATTCCTCCCATGGGGGGGAATGGGAGATGGCGCTCTGGGCCGATCAGATCACCGGCACCGAGCATGTGGTTCTCACCAAGGGCGATGTGACCGACGGCGCGCCGGTGCTGGCGCGGACCCATGCGCTCAACGCGCTGGAGGATGTGCTGGGCGTGGGGCTCGAAGCGCGCGACGGCGCGCCCACCGGCAAGCTGCCGCGCGCCATGGAGATCATCGCCCGGCACGGGCGCGGGGCGGTCTTTCTCTTTCGCCAGCCGCGGCCGAAGCTCTCCTCGGAGGTGGAGGATGACGAGGCACCGCGCACGATCAAGACAACGGGGCTCGGCGCGCAGATCATGTCCACCATGGGCATCACTCAGCTCATCCTCGTCACGGACAGCCCCAGGACGCGGTATCTGGGCCTCGATGCCTATGGCATTTCCATTGTCGGCACCCATCCCCTGAGCGAAGGAGACACCTGATGGCGCAGACCGAATATGCCCTGCCGCGCCCCACATTCGACAAGCCGGTGAAGCTCCTGATGGTGGTGGCACCGTTCTACCGCGAGATTGCCGATCATCTCGTTGCCGGTGCCAAGGCCGAATGCGAGGCCGTGAGCGCCAGCCATGATCTTGTCGAAGTCCCGGGCGCGCTGGAAATACCCGCCGCCATCGGCATTGCCGAACGGCTGAGCAATTTCGACGGCTATGTGGCGCTGGGCTGCGTCATTCGCGGCGAGACCAGCCATTACGAGACGGTCTGCAATGACAGTTCGCGCGGCCTGACGCTGCTGGGTCTGCAGGGGCTGTGCATCGGCAATGGCATCCTCACGGTGGAGAACATGGATCAGGCCGAAGCGCGCGCCGATCCGAAGAGGATGAACAAGGGGGCAGGGGCCGCCGCTGCGGCGTTGCACCTCATCGCGCTCACCCGCAAATGGGGCGCGCCGCGCAAGGGGGTGGGGTTCAAACCCGCCACCGACGAGATTCAACTGGCCGGTGAGGCCGAGGCCGGAAATCCCAGGGCCGGACAACCCAGGGCATGAGCACGCTTTCCGGCAATCAACGGCGAAAGATGCGCTCCGCGGCCCGGTTCTACGCGGTACAGGCACTCTTTCAGATGGAGCATTCCGGCCAGACCGTCGAGCGGGTGATCACCGAGTTCGAGGACCATCGCTTCGGCGCGCTCTATGATGAGGGCGAGATGGCCGAGGGCGATCCGGCGCTCTTTGAGCAACTGATGAAGGATGCGGTCAACTGGCAGGCGCGCATCGACCAGATGACCGACCGTGCCCTTGTCGCGAAATGGCCCATCGCCCGGATCGACCCGACGCTGAGAGCGCTCTTTCGGGCGGCGGGCGCGGAAATGACGCAGTCGGACACGCCGCCCAAGGTGGTCATCATGGAGTTCGTGGACATCGCCAAGAGCTTCTACCCCGAAGGCCGCGAGCCAAGCTTTGTCAACGCGGTGCTCGATCACATGGCGCGCGAGGCGCGGCCCGACGCCTTCTGAGCAAGAAGCCGCCCGCGACATCTTGCCTGCGCACGCCACGCCTCTTGTCGCAGCGGATCGATGTGTTAGCTTGATGGCAGAGGCGAAATGCGGGGGATTTCACATGCCAAAGCTCATTCGTTTTTACATCCGCAACTGTGCGATCGGATTCGCTGCGGCCGGCGTCTTCGTGACGATATTGATGTGGTTCAATATTGCCAATCTATGGCACCTGATTTCGACCTCCGACAAGGGGTGGCTGGCGCTGCTCATCCTGTGGGCCTTCAATGGCATCGTCTTCGCTGGCGTCCAGTTCGGCATCGCGGTGATGGGGCTGAAGGACGACGATGACGATGACGATGACGGCCCGGGCGGCGGCCTGCGCCAGCATGTGATGTCACGTGAAAGGGCAACCATTCCGGTGCGCGTCGATGAAACGCCCCGCGGGCATTTGCAAGGGCGGTAACGTCCCGTTCTTGAACGCAGGCCGCAACACGCTCCAGCTGCCGCCATTTCTCTTGTGAGCCGAGCGTGAAAGTGGCGGGCCCGCACGCAGCCGTTTGGTTCTCTCATTCCCGAGGACCTGTATATACAGGTGGGCACCAGGTAACCGGACCAGGGCCCGGACAGAGCCAGTTCCCTCGGATTTGCTTAAGGCCACCGGAATGCAACCGTTCACGAGAAGGGCAGAACCCGCCACCCCCTAGGTAAGCGCCTTCGGGTGGCGCGACAAGGGGTTGCGAACGTTCCTTCCTTGTTCATAATTCGCGCATGACCTGCCCAGACCTTGCCAGCCTTCACCCCGGCCAGCGCCTCGCGCGGGGAGTGTGCCGTGCGCTTCAGGGCTACGGCTTTGCCACCATCGAGGAATTCACGCCGGAACGGGGCAAGCGTGTCGATGTCATGGCGCTGGGCCCCAAGGGCGAAATATGGGTGGTGGAATGCAAATCCTGCCGCGCCGATTTCGCCGCCGACGGAAAATGGGAGGGCTATCTGGATTGGTGTGATCGTTATTTCTGGGCGGTAGGCGATGCCTTCCCGCTCGACCTTTTGCCAGACGAGACGGGCCTGATCATCGCGGATGGCTATGGCGCCGAGATCATCCGCATGCCCCCTGAAGAAAAGCTGTCAGCGCCGCGCCGCACGGCCCTGACACGGCGCTTTGCACGCCACGCGGCCCAGCGGCTGCAAACCCTGCGCGACCCGGGTGGCATCAGCCCTTTCTGAGTTCCGCTGCCTTTGCGGCGGCCAGCAGTTCTTCGGCGATCTCACGCGCTTCGTCAGGTTCGAAATCCATGGGGATCTCCACGCCATTTGCCTCGACATAAAGGCGCACCATGCCCTGATCGGTGGGGCCGATCTGCAGATTGGCCTCGATATCGCTTTCGCTGTTGATGCCCATGGCTGTCTCCGAGCGGTTGACCGATAGCAACTAGCCGCTTCCCCGCACCTTGGCAAGCGGCCTGTGCGATTGCATCCCGGCGCTGATGCGTTACCTTACGCATCACGCAATCGGAGGGTGTCCATGTATCTTGCCATGAACCGTTTTACCGTCCCGCTGGAGAATGCCGAGGAATTCGAGGCGCTTTGGCTGGGGCGCGACAGCCATCTCAAGGACATGGACGGGTTTGTCGAATTTCACATGCTCAAAGGCCCCGAGGAAGACGGCAAGCGCCTCTACGCCTCCCACACGATCTGGGAAAGCGAAGAGGCGTTTCGGGCATGGACCACGTCGGAACAGTTCCGCAAGGCCCATGCCCGCGCGGGCGACACCCGCAAGCTTTATGAGGGCGCGCCGCAATTCGAGGGGTTCAGCGCCATTCAGCACCTCAAGGCATGACTCAGCCCGGGCGCTGCGGGATATCCACGCGCTTGCCACGGGCGATCTCGGAGGTCGGATCATACATCGGCGTTTCAACCAGCGTCGCCTCATGCATCTGCCCGTCATTATCCTCGACCATCACGGTGCTGCCGGGCCCGGTGCCGGCTTCGTCCATGAGTGCCAGCCCGATGCCACATTGCAGGAAGGGTGAATATTCGCCCGCCGTGATGCGGCCCGCCTGCGCCCCGTCAATCATCACCTTGCCATTCACACGCGGCGTGCCGCCCTTGCACTGCAGCCCATGGAGGCGCTGCTCGCGCGGAGCCTCCAGCAGCGCCGCCTTGCCGATGAAATCGGGCTTGTCGAAATCGATGAAGCGACCAAGCCCGACATCGAAAGGCGTGGTCGTCTCGTCAAAATCCGAATTGGCGTTCAGGATGCCGGCCTCGATCCGGCGGATATTGTTCGAATCAAGCCCGTAAAGGCGCAATCCGTGGGGCGCACCGGCCTTCTCCAGATGCGCCCAGAGGGCATGGGCATCGTGATGCGGCTCGGTATAGAACTCCCAACCCAATTCGTTGGTGTAGCCCGTGCGCGAGATCAGCACCTTCTGCCCGCCGAAATCCACCCAGGCACTGGCGAAATAGCCGAAGGGCCGGGGCATCCCGTCCTTCGCTGCCGCGGCGAGGATTTCCATCGAGGCCGGCCCCTGAATCTGGCTGACATTGACCTCCGGATCAAGGATCTGCACATCCATGCCCTTGGCATGCGCGCGCGCCCAGTTGACGAAATCGCCATCGGCCTGCGCATACCAGTAGCGGTTTTCCTCCATCCGGACGAAAACACCATCCACAATCAGCCCGCCATCATCGAAACAGGCAACGCCATAGCCGCAGCGCCCGACCTTCACCTTGCCCACATTGTTGACGAAAAGAAGGTCCATGAGCTTCGTGGCGTCGGGCCCGACAAACTCGATGGGCCATTCGCCGGTATGCAGGCAGGCGGCTTTCGTGCGCAGCAGCCAATAGCCCTCTTGCGTGTCCAGATCGTCGAAATAAACCGCCATCAGCCGCCGGTTATAGACGCAGTAATGCGGGCCATGAGGCGCTTCAATGGCGTGATATACGTGGCGGCGCAGGTTGAAATCCCAGCCCGCACCGGGGCGTGACGTCACCAGATCGCGGGTCTGGCCGTCGCTCGAGTTCATCATGTATCGGCCTCCGGATCGAGCCTGGCCCCGAGCGCCTGGGCGACGAGAGACTGGAAATGGTGCACCGCATGTTCGCTGAGTTCGGTTTCCCCGGCATCAACGACGAACCGGCCCTGATTGTAGCCGCTCGACTTCAGACCCCGCTGCACGCTTTCGCATAGCCCGATATCCTCGGGTTGCAGAACATTGATCTGATAGGTGATCGCGTCGCGCAATTGTTGTGTCACGATCCCGTCCTTCACGAACCAGTCCTGATATTCGACGCATTTCTCCGGCGCGGTCGGATTCATCTGCAGCACCGAAAGATTGGCCTCGCCGGGATAGGCCCAGATGGTGAAATTCGGCCAGACATACCAGCCTGCATAGCCGAAATCGACATCGCCGGGCGTGAAGCTGTAGGCCCGGTTGTTGAGCGATTTGGGCTTAGCCGCACATTGGCTGGAATACTTGCCCTTGGCGATGGTGCGGTAGCTGTCCATGTCCACCAGATCGACGAAATCCTTGTGTGCCGGGTGGCAATGATAGCATTCGAGGAAATTGTCCACGAGCACCTTCCAGTTGGCCTGCACCTCATAGGTGTCGCGCTGGGCCATCTGCAGATCGTCCACGGCTGGCACGTAATGGCGTATCTCGGCCTCCAGTTCGCCCATCTGCTCGGCGAAAGGCGTGGCATCCGGATCGAGATTGACCAGAACCAGCCCACAGAAAACCTCGACCCGCACCTCGCGGAGTGAGAACTGCGTCTTGTCGAAGCCCTTGACCGTCTCGGTGTTGCGCGCCGATTTCAGCGTGCCGTCGAAATCGAAGGCCCAGGCGTGATAGGGGCAGGTGATCACATTCTTGCGGCCCGTGCCGGTAACGAGTTCATGCCCGCGATGCGGGCAGACATTGTAGAAGGCCTTGAGCTCATTCGTGCGGGTCCGTGCGACGAAGATGTTCTGATCATGGATGCGCTGGGTGATGAAGCAGCCCGGCTCGGCCAACTGGCTGACATGGCCCGCGTAATTCCAGCTTTTCGCGAAGATTTCCTTGGCTTCATGCGCCCAGATGGCCGGGTCGTGATAGAAGCGCGCGGGCAGGGTATAGCTGTCGGACGGGTCCGCGCGGAAGGGGGCGTCGCCGGGTTGCAGGTTGAGGATCGGAAGAGTCATGAGGATTCTCGCTTTTGATTGATGATGTCAGAAAATGTGATAAGCACTGATTTTGCAAACAATCATTTCTGTGGAATTAGGCCAAGTTACCCTAATGTCTCTGCGCGGATTGCCTCCCCTTGACCTTTTGGTGCCTTTCGAGGCCTCCGCACGCTTGGGCAGTTTCACGCGCGCGGCGGCAGAATTGTCGGTGACACAATCGGCGGTCAGCCAGCGTGTGCGAAGGCTCGAAGAGGTGCTGGGCACGGTGCTGTTCGAGCGGCACCATCGCCGGATCGCGCTGACGGGTGAGGGCCAGGAGCTTTACAACGGGGTGAAGGTGGCGTTGCAGCATCTGTCGGCGGCAACAGGCAACATCAGCAGGCCGAATGACCGTCCGGTGGTGCGATTGGCTGTGGATACATCCATTGGCGGATTGTGGCTCCTGCCGCGGCTGAGCGGATATCTCCAGCGGGAGGATCGGCCGGTGCTTCACCTCAATGTCAGCGATGATCCGGATGTGTTGCTGGATGCGGATGTGAGCGTGCTGCATGGCGACGGCACATGGCCCGGCTTCGAGGCGACCCTGCTCTTTCCCGACGAGGTCTTTCCGGTCTGTGCGCCCGGCTATCTGGAGCAACATCCGATCGAAAACCTGTCAGATCTCGTCAGAGCGGATCTGATCGATCTGGACTACAAGCAGTGGCACTGGATGACATGGGGTATCTGGCTCACCGAGGCGGGTGTCGAGGCAGCCGATGCCAATGTGGTGATCTGCACCAATGATTATCTCACCATGATCAATGCGGCGCGCGCGGGGCTCGGCGTGGCACTGGGTTGGCGGCATTTCGTGGACGAGGATCTCCGCATCGGGGGGCTGGTCTGCCCGGTCGATGCGCGCGTGAGAACGCAAATGGGTTATTATGTGGCCTGCCGACAGGGCGCGCAGCCGTTGCCGCGCGCGCTGGCCGGGTATCTGGCGGACAGCGTCGAGCGATCCCCGGCCCCGCAAGGCTCGGGCGCAGACCGACAAGCCGAGTTGTGATGCAAGATGTGAAACACGGGGAGCCTGCATGCCAAGCATGCCTCGAAATCTCCGGCTCACCGGCGAAGCGTTCAGCAGGATCAAGCGGCCTCTGATCCCGATGAGCCTGCGCCCCGGAGAATTCGCGGATCAGCCTGAGCCGGTCACGCTCCTTGCCGGGCAACCAAGGCTGGCTCTGGTCCTCTGCGCGATCCTGCGCTAGAGGAAAGACCCCGAGCGTTCCCTCAGAAGGTACACCATGGCACGGCACCTCATCACTTCCGCCATTCCCTATATCAACGGCATCAAACATCTGGGCAATCTCGTGGGCTCTCAGCTTCCTGCCGATCTCTATGCGCGTTATCTGCGCGCGCGCGGCCATGAGGTCCTGTTTCTCTGTGCCACCGATGAGCACGGCACCCCGGCCGAACTTGCTGCCGCCAAGGCGGGCAAGCCTGTGGCGGAATACTGCGCCGAAATGCACAAGGTGCAGGCCGAGATCGCACAGGGCTTCCGGCTCAGCTTTGATCATTTCGGGCGCTCGTCAAGCCCGCAGAACCACCTGCTCACGCAGCATTTCGCGGGGCGGTTGAATGCCGCCGGCCTGATCGAGGAAGTGGCGGAGAAACAGGTCTATTCCCCCGCCGATGGGCGCTTCCTGCCGGATCGTTATATCGAAGGCACCTGCCCCAATTGCGGCTATGAAAAGGCGCGCGGCGATCAATGCGAGAACTGCACCATTCAGCTTGATCCGGTGGATCTGATCAATCCGCGCAGCGCCATTTCCGGCGCGACCGATCTGGAAGTGCGCGAAACGCGACATCTTTTCCTGCGCCAGAGCGCCATGCGCGCTCAACTCAATGCCTGGATCGACAGCAAGTCCGACTGGCCGATCCTGACCACCTCCATCGCGCGCAAATGGCTCAATGACGGCGACGGATTGCAGGACCGGGGGATCACCCGTGATCTCGATTGGGGCATTCCGGTGAAGGATGGCGAAAGAGACTGGCCCGGCATGGAAGGCAAGGTCTTCTATGTGTGGTTCGATGCACCCATAGAATACATCGCCTGCGCCGCCGAATGGGCCGAGGCAACGGGGCGTGACGACGCCGAATGGCAACGCTGGTGGCGCACCGACATGGGCGCGGCTGATGTGCGCTATACCCAGTTCATGGGCAAGGACAATGTGCCCTTCCACACGCTCAGCTTTCCTGCCACGATCTTCGGGTCGGGAGAAGACTGGAAGCTGGTCGATTACATCAAGTCCTTCAACTACCTCAACTATGACGGCGGCCAGTTCAGCACCTCTCAGGGTCGCGGCGTGTTCATGGATCAGGCGCTGGAGATCCTGCCGCCCGATTACTGGCGCTGGTGGCTGCTCAGCCATGCCCCCGAGACGTCGGATGCGGAATTCACCTGGGAAAACTTCCAGGTTTCCGTGAACAAGGATCTCGCGGATGTCCTGGGCAATTTCGTCTCCCGCGTCACCAAATTCTGCCGCTCCAAATTCGGCGAGGCGGTTCCTGAAGGCGGGCAGTACGGCCCGGCGGAAGAGGCCCTGATCAGTGAACTCGACCGGCGCGTCCGTGCCTATGAAGCCCAGATGGAAGCCATCGAAATCCGCAAATCCGCAGCCGAACTGCGCGCGATCTGGGTCGCCGGAAACGAATATCTGCAATCGGTCGCGCCCTGGTCGACGGTCAAGCAGGATCCCGAGCGGGCCGCAATGCAGATCCGTCTCGCGCTCAACCTCACACGCCTCTATGCCGTTCTGTCCGCGCCTTTCATTCCCGATGCCGCCGCCAAGCTCGCCGCGGCCATGAACACGCCCGATATGCGCTGGCCCAAAGACATGCACGCGGCCCTGCAAATCCTGCCCGCCGGGCACGGGTTCAGCGTTCCCGAAAACCTCTTTGAGAAAATCACCGATGACGAT
>SLDH01000352.1 GCA_007125415.1 Roseovarius sp. | reverse complement strand
TCGTAGGAGACATCCCAGACACGGCTCCAGTGCCGCCAAGCGCCTGCACCCAAGCCATAGTAGCAAGGCAGGTTACCGACATCGAGGCCGAAATCCGTCGCACCCTGCACGTTGCAATGGCCGCGGAAAATATTCGCACCCGTCCCCTCATGGCCCACATTGCCGGTGGCCAGGAGCAGCAGGTTATAGGTGCGCACATTGGCCGTGCCCACGGTATGCTGCGTACCGCCCATGCACCAGATGAAGGTCGAGGGGCGTTCCTTGGCGAATGTCTCCGCCACGCGCTTCAGGGTCTCGCCGTCTATGCCCGAAATATTCTCGACCACATCGGGCGTGTAGGCTTTCACCACCTCGCGCACCTGATCCATGCCCCAGACACGCTGGGCGATATATTCCTTGTCTTCCCAGCCATTCTCGAAAATGTGCCAGAGCATGCCGTTGATGATGGCGATGTCTGTCCCCGGGCGGAAGCGGACATATTCGGTCGCATGGGCGGCCGTGCGGGTGAAGCGCGGGTCCAGCACGATCACATTGGCTTTCTGCGTTTCCTTGCCCTCAAGGATATGCTGCAGCGAGACAGGATGTGCCTCGGCCGCATTGGAGCCCATGAAGATCACTGTCTTGGCATTGCGGATATCGTTATAGCTGTTCGTCTGCGCGCCGTAGCCCCAAGTGTTGGCCACCCCCGCAACGGTGGTGGAGTGGCAGATGCGCGCCTGGTGGTCCACGTTGTTGGTACCCCAGAACGCCGCGAACTTGCGGAAGAGATAGGCACCTTCGTTCGAGAATTTGGCCGAGCCCAGCAGATAGACCGAATCCGCGCCGGAATTCCCCCGGATTTCCGTCATCTTCTCGGAAATCTCGTCAAGCGCCTGATCCCAGGTGATGCGTTGCCATTCGCCACCGACCTTCTTCATCGGATATTTGATCCGCCGGTCGCCATGCACAAGCTCGCGCACAGAGGCACCCTTGGCGCAATGCGTGCCGCGGTTGATCGGGCTGGCATAGGCAGGTTCCTGCCCCACCCATACGCCGTTCTGCACTTCCGCCTTGACCGTGCAGCCCACCGAACAATGAGTGCAGATGTTGGTCCTGACCTCGATGGGCTGGCTCATATCGGTAAAACCTGCGGCCTCGACCCGGCGGGTCATGCCCGCGCCCAGGGTGGCTATTGCGGCCAATCCCCCCACGGTCAGGCCCGAGTTGCGCAGAAAGCTGCGGCGGTCAAGCGGCCTGGCGGCCATGCCGGCGGCCATCTGGCTCAGGCGGCCCGTGGTGGCCGCGTCACGATGTCTGCGCTTTACAAGCATCAGTTTTCCTCCCGTGGGTAGTAGCGGTTGGTCCGGTAAAAGGCCTCGACATGCTCGGTCTTCTGATACCGGGCGCGGGTGCGCTCATCGCCGGTCTGCTGCGCGAAACCCGGCCGCGCGCTGCCGGCTGTCAGAGCGATCGTCGAGGCCGCCCCCGTGGCGGCAACGCCGAAGAACGCCCGCCTGCTGATTGGAGTGTGTTCGTCTTGAGCCATGAGCTCTCTCCCTTTTCTGGTGGATGCCGCCGGCCCCTCGTCGTGCCGCATCCGGATTTGATCAGTCATCTTGTCAAGCCGCGAGGGAAAAGGCCCGCGCCTCGATATCCGTCAAAAGCCGGCCGATTTCGGCCAGCGGTCTGTAGAATCTCGCGCTCGGCGCAATCGCCAGATCGTCGAAGAACTGTGCCGCCCAAGGCGCGATATGGCGTGCAAAGAACGCCGCCTGCACTTGCGCATCCGCGTCAATCTCGCCTGTAGCCATATCGGCCATGACCTCGAAGAGCAGCGCGATATGATCTTCCGGCTCGTGCCGCCCTTCAGCCCGCGCGATACCCAGCCGCGCCAGATCATCGCGCAATTCAGCCAGCGGGCGTTCATTCAGGAATCCCGTCAGATAGAAACTGGCATAAGGCAGCAATTCGCCGCGCCCGACGCCGATGAAAAGCTCGAAATGCTCTCGCTCGACAGCTTTGGGGTCCGCCTTCGCCGCCGCCTCGGCCAGCGCCGCGAATGCCTGACCCATGGCGGTGTCGTCACCTTCGAGCTGCGCAATCCGCGCGAGCAAGTCATCGTCGGGTGCTTTCATGAGAAGTGAGGCGACAAAACGATACTGTTCGCTTCGTGCCAAATCAATAGGATCGATCGCTGACCCGGTTCCGGGCTGGCTATCTGTCATGACAGCATATGTCCTAAGCTACGACCGTCGCGTCTGGCGACGATATGCCCAAGCATACGCAATCCTGCTGGGCCTGTCCAGCATTGCGATGACGGGTCACAGGCATATCGTGATCGGAAGAAAACCTGGCAGACTGCTGAAAAAGTGTCTGATGCCCCCCTCCAGGCGCGTCGAGCCGGAAACCTGTTCCGCGCCATGCTTGCTCCCACCGTCTCGCCAGGGCGACCAGCCTGGGCGGCGGTAAGGAGGATCAGAAAACTGCCCGGGGAGCAGTTTTCCCGACGAACACCCTCCTCTTGACTTAGAAACAAAGGAGAAAGAGCTGTCTCCCTCGCTTTTGCAGCCCCTGTTCATTTTTCAGCAGCCTCCTACAGCATGTTGCGTCTGATCGGGTTCACCCATGCACGGTGCCAGGGCGTGAGGCCGCCCGGGCGGGCGCATGCCCGGGCCGCAAGCGGCCCGAGCGGGGCTGAATCCTATTTGGCGCAACATGCTTTAATCCGGCAGCGCCCCACCATGGCGCCTGCGCGCGGGC
Organism: Roseovarius sp.; assembly: GCA_007125415.1. Lineage (GTDB taxonomy): Bacteria > Pseudomonadota > Alphaproteobacteria > Rhodobacterales > Rhodobacteraceae > Roseovarius. The sequence continues at coordinate 7,018 of SLDH01000352.1, read as the reverse complement.
GCAAACTCTTCAATCGATTGCTTTTCTTCGGCTTTCCCGGCCTTCTGCGCCACCTCAGGGGCACGACGCGCAACGGTCGGCTCCGGCTCACAGGGCGTGCGCTCAGTGTCTTGCGGCATCGCAGAAGACAATGACGCCTCGGGTGGGTCAGCCGCAATTTCCTCTTGGCTTTCTGAAGCGGCATCTGTTGCTGCATCGCGGCGCGGTGCGATCAAATCGCGCAGCATCGCGGCGGCGCGCTCCACTGTGGGGCCCGCGCCATCACCGGGCACGCCGCCGGGAGTGTTCCAGTCCCAGGCGTAATCAACCGCCGGGTCCGCGTGATCGCGGATCGCGGGTGTGAGCAACCACATCTTGCGCAGTGCCGCATTGCGCAGGTTCCGGGGCACGCCATTGCGCAGAAAGGGACGGATATCTGTCTTGGGGGTGAAGTCCTCTATCGCGGGCAATGCGGCCAGTTCCTCTTCGGAAATCAGACCGTCCCTCTCGGATGAGATGGCCTCATCCGCCGCCGGAGCGGGCGTGGGCTCAGTATCCGGTGCGGCTGTTTCCCCGGACGCGCGCTTGCGCTTGGACCAGCGTGACAGGAAGCTGTCGTCTTCAGGTGGACGGGCCATGATTTACCTCTTGCGCGGGTTGTTCACCCATTTGTCGGCCTCGGCCAGCACCCGTGGCGCGCGGGCCGTCATGGCATTGGGGTCCGCCGGCAGGCGCTTGCGTTTCTTGAACGACATCTCCGCATGATGCGCTTCGATGAAGGCCGCCACGATCTCGCGAATCGCCTCGGGCATGGGCACCGCCTCGACCTTCAGGTCAAGATCCGACGCATATCCCTCGCCCTCATAGGGGTCGGCTGTCACATTGATCACCTCGGTGCGGGCCGGATCATCGCCGCGCAACGCCACCCAGATCGCGGGCCGCCCTGATGCGAGGTTGTCACGGTGATGGCCCGTATCGCCCGAATAGAGCACCAGATCACGCGCGCCAAGATACCAGGTTTCGACACCGTTCTCGGTATCAAGCAATGTATGCGGTGCGGTCTGCGGCTCTTGCGGCAGCACGCCTGCGGCGCGCAGCTCCCCTGCCCCCCATTTCGTCACGGGCGGGCGACGGATCGCCAATACGCCGACACGCAGGGTCTGTTGCGGCATCTGTCGCCCTCCTCAGTTCAGCACAGGCTCGGTGGCCATCGGCAGGCCCGTGAGCAGGTTTTGCGGCTTCATCCGGATCGCCCCATCCTCCCCCAGCCCGAGGATCAGCCAGATCGGCGCGTCGCGCAAGTCCGCGCGGATGCGCGCATCCTGCGTCTCCAGCCGAAAGAGCCCCACAAGGCTCGCGGGCAACGGCTCGTCATGCCAGAGCGCATTGCCGATGGCCGTGCCTGCAGGGTCCAGCCCGATGAACCAGCGCAGGTCGATATTCTCGGCCCGCGTCTCGGCTGTGACCGTGCAGTCAAGCGCCTTCATATGGCGCAGAAAGGCCGCGATGGCATCGGCCATGCCTCGCCGGGCCGCCGGATCGCCGCCGAAATTCATCACCATCGTATGCGCGTCCGAGCGGCTCCAATAGGTCCAGTCATTGTCGTCACCAAGCACATCGAGATCGCTCACACCGCCCGCGAAGAGCGCGGTCAGGGGCGAGGCGCGCATCTCCTGCTCGTAGAGCGTGACCAGTTCCTCATCCGCGAGCAAAAGCTTGCCCTCATCCAGATGACTGCGCTGCGGACGAAAGAAACATTCGGCCGCGCGCAGGGTCTGGGGGCTGTCGCAGCCATCGAGCGCATTGCGCAGGATCAGTTGCACAAGCTGGCTCATGAAGACCTGCGGCAGGCTCACCCCCTCCGCCACGATACGCGCATACCCTTCCTCGATGGTGCCTGCTGCGATCAGCCGGTCGCGCAAACCAAGCAGAAAACGCCAGTTTTCGCGCGCATCCGGGTCCGCAAGCGCGCTGAGGTCGCTCTCCGAGACTGTCGCGCGCGGTGCCTTCATCAGCCGCTCGTGCAGGCTGCGTTCCGCCGCGCAGGCCTCATCTGGGGGCAGCACCTCGGGCCGCGCGAGCCAGGCGAGGATCAACTCATCCGTGACCAGCATCCGGCCCTGCGGATCGAGCCGTGTCAGGTGATGTCCCGAAGCCACCCAGAATTCCGGCATCAGTCGCTCCCTCTCAGGCTGAACAGGTCCACATGATCCTCGACCTCTTCCTCGACAAAATGAAAGGCGCGCTCGTGCCCCTGCAGATGGCTGCCCGAAAACGCGGTCTCGTCACGCGGCTTCAGCGTGCGGAACTGCTCGCGAATCGCCTCTCCGTCATGCTGGCGTTGCAGCGCGATCAGCGTGTTGAGCGCATGATCCGCACACAGGCTTTCGGCCAGCGCCACCTCTTCTTCCGCGGCAGGGCGTGCGACCTCGAGCGACGGCGCGCCCAGATGCGCAACCAGCTGCTGCGCGAGCGCTTCCACCAAGGCGGCGCGTTCCTCCATCCGTGCCTCCTGCACGGTGACAAGGGTGGAAAAGCCGAAACTGTCGACACCCAGAAAGCCCGACCGAAATGCGACCCGTTCCTTGCGCGACAGGCTGTCCGGGCCGCGCCCCCAGAACAGGAACGTGCCCACCACGGCCCATTCCCCCGGCTCGGCGGCATGGGTGAACACAACCTTGTCGGAAGGGTCGAGCCGGATCGTGCGCGGCAGGCGGGTCACAGGACCGGCCCCTTCGCGTCGCGCCAGCCGGTGCTGCCCAGCGCCTCCAACATGGGGGCCGAACGTTTGCCGCCGCTCGCGGGCGTGATCTCCACCAGCCGGTCCCCTTCGATGCGGCGCACCCCGCGCAGAAGCGGCGGATCGATGCGCAGCAGGTAGCGGTTGGTCACCGCCCCGATCCCATCATGCGCCCAGCGGTCGAAATAGAGCATCATGTAACTGGCAAACGTCGAGATGATGGCCTCGGCCGCATCAAAGGCTTCTTCCTTGAGCGAGGTCGAGTCGGGAAAGCGGCCCGGCTCGCGCAGATGATCCCGGTCCGCGATGAGTTCTGCCCCGAAGACCAGCCAGTCGGGCACATCCTCGGGCCCCGCGCCAGGGGCCACGGCAAAGCGCCCGCCCCCGAGCCGTGCCTTGTCGAAGCGGATCTCAGCGGGCCAGACCAGCCGCACCGCGCGTTCGGGCGGGCAATGAGCGGCCAGCGCATCGCTCAGCGCGACCATACCGAGTGCAAAGGCCATCTGCGCCTCGCGCAAGGGCTGCTCGGGCTCCAGCACCAGGGCGATGGACAACAGCCCCGGCGCGCGCTGCACCACCAACGTGCCCGCGCCTTCGCGCGGGGCAAGGCGCATGGCCTCCGCGAGCGTGTCGCCCTGCGTCAGCCAATGCAGCGTATAGGGTGGCGGCAAGGGGATGTTGCGGGCGGTTTGTGTGATGCTGTCCATGGCCTCTCCCCGACGTTCCGACATCCGGGCGCTACACTTTGCGCCACTACCGGATTATATCAGGGGAAACTAGTCCTGCCAGAGGCCCCAGAAAAGCCCCAAGGGAAAAGCCATATGCCCGATGACAAGACCCGCCTGATCTGCACCTGCGAAGGCACAATGACCCTTGATCCCTCACGCCTCGGCGGTGATGAGCGCCCAGCCAGCCAGCTTTGTCGCGCCCAGCTTGACAATTTCCGCGCGGCGCTGGGCGAATTTGCCGAGATCACTGTCGCCTGCACTCAGGAAGCGCCGCTATTTGCCGAAGTGGCCGAGGATGCGGGCTTTGCGGGCGCGCTGCGTTTCGCCAACATCCGCGAAACGGCGGGCTGGTCCGACGATGGCAAGCGCGCGACACCGAAAATGGCCGCCTTGCTGGCCATGGCCGAGATCGAGGCCACGCCCTTCGAGATCGTCAGCATGGAAAGCAGCGGCATCGCGCTGATCCTCGGGCGCGATCAGACCGCCCTCGAGGTGGCGGCAAAGCTGTCGGAGAGCCTCGATATCACCGTGCTGGTCCTGCCCGGTGCCGAGATCATACCCCCGCGCCAGACCACATGGCCGGTGCTGCAAGGCCGCATCCGCAAGGGGCATGGGCATCTGGGTGCATTCGAGTTGACCGTGGATGCCTATGCCGCCCCCGCCCCCTCGTCGCGCGCCGCGCTGGACTTCGACGCAGGACGCGACGGGGCTGTGTCACGCTGTGATCTGGTCATCGACCTTACCGGCGCGCCGCCCCTCCTTCACGAAACCCGCCCCGGCTATTTCCGCGCCGACCCGCGTGATCCTGTGGCCGTGGCGCGGCTTGTTACCGATGCAAGCCAGATGACCGGCACCTTCGACAAGCCGAAATTCATCAATTTCGCGCCCGAGCTTTGCGCCCATTCGCGCAACACGCTCACGGGCTGCACGCGCTGTCTCACTCTGTGCCCCACGGGGGCGATCCTCTCGGCCGGCGATACGGTGGCGATCGATCCGCAGATCTGCGCAGGCTGCGGGCAATGCGCCGCCGTCTGCCCCACGGGCGCGGCCTCCTACGCGCTGCCGGTGGTCGGGAATGTCGCTGCCCGGTTGCGCGCCGGGCTGCGCGCCTGGTTCGAGGCAAAGTCCAGAGATGCGCCTGTAATCCTCTTTCATGACGGCGAGCATGGCGCTGACCTCATCGATGCAAGCGCGCGCTTCTCGCGCGGGTTGCCTGCGCATGTGATCCCGGTGCAGATCAATGAGCCCAGCCAGATCGGCCCCGAGATCATGGCGGCCGCACTCGCCTTTGGTGCAGGCGCGGTGCGGGTGCTGGCGAAAGCGCGTCCGGTGCATGATCTGGACGGGCTGGGCGCAAGCCTTGAGCTCATCGGCGCGATCAGCCGGGTCACAGGCTATGGCGAAAGCTGCGCGCTCATCCAGACCGACGACCCCGAGGCGCTGGAAGCGGCGCTCTGGCACTCGGCGGCCAAGCCACGCGCCACCCGTGCCAGCTTCCTGCCGCCCGAGGACAAGCGAGGGCTGCTGCTGATGGCCGTGGAAGAGATGATCCGCACAGCCCCTTCCCCGGTCGAGACGTTGCCCTTGCCCGAGGGCGCGCCCTTCGGCACCGTCAATCTCGATCTCGACGCCTGCACCACATGCCTTTCCTGTGTCGCGGCCTGCCCTGCTGGCGCGCTTTCGGACAACCCCGACAAGCCGATGCTGCGCTTTACCGAAAGCGCCTGCGTGCAATGCGGGATTTGCGAGGCCACCTGCCCGGAGGACGCGATCACCATTACCCCGCAGATCGATCTGGCCGCATGGGCAGCACCCCGGCGGGTTCTGAAAGAGGAAGAACCCTTCGCCTGCACGTCCTGTGGCAAGCTTTTCGGCACGAAAACCGGCGTTGAGCGCGTGATGCAGCGCCTTGAGGGGCATTGGATGTTTACCGGCGAGGAAGGCGCGGCAAGACTTGCGATGCTGACCTTGTGTGACGATTGCCGCACGCAGGAGGTGGTGAAGGCCGGTTTCGACCCGCATGAGAAGGTCTGACGGAGGCGCGCTGAACTCGCCGGCTTCGAATGCCGAAAACAGGAACCGCAGCGGACGATATCGCAACGGCGGACAGCCGAAGAAACTGAACAACGCTAGAAGTCAGCGCATCAGTAGCAGCGGCACCTTGCAGGCACGGATCATGGCGGTTGTGGTCGAGCCGATGATCAGGCTGCGGATGCGCGAATGGCCATAGGCCCCCATCACGATCATGTCGAAGCCAGCCTTCTCGACCAACTGCGAGAGCGCCGCATCCGGCTGGCCCGGCAAGACCGATGTCTCGGCAGTGATCCCGGCGGCGCGCAGCGTGGCCTGCGCGTTCTCGAGGCCCTTCTGCACCTGCGCGGTCTCGTTCCCGACCGTCACGACATGCACGGACAGTCCCGCAAAGACCGGGCTGCGCGCGATATGATCGACGGCTTTGAATGCCGATGTGCCGCCATCGAAAGCGACCAGTACCTTCTCGATGGGCCGGAACGCCCGCGAGGCGACCAGCACGGGCTTGTGGCTGCTGCGCAGGATGCGCTCGAGGTTCGAGCCCAGATGCCCGGTCGCGAAATCCGCCGCCTCGCCGCGCTTCCCGATCACGATGACGCGCGCATCACGCTCAACCTCGGCCACGGTCTCGACGATATCGCCAGAGCGCAAGCGGGTCGTGACCCCGCTCACGCCCGCGCTCTCCAGTTTCGTGGCTGCATCTTCAAGGATCGCACGGCCGCGTGCCATCATCAGCTTTGCGCGTTGTTCGTCCAGCACCGCCAACTCGTTCAGCAGCGCCGTGCGCGCCCCCAGCGCGATCGTGCCGGAGCGATCCTTTGTCGCTGCCCCTTCGCGCCGGCCCAGAACATGCAGCAACTCGACCGGCGCGCCTGTCCGCGCGGCGATCCAACCTGCGTGATCACAAACAGAGGCCGAGTAGATCGAGCCATCAACCAGAGCGATAATCTTCTCACTCATCTCCCCAACTCCCTTAATGCGCGTTCAGCTTGTCCAGGGCGCCCGGCTTGTCTTGTACGCCCAGCCGGTCGACCAGCGTTTCCGAGGCTTCGTTCATGCCCACAACCTCGACCTCCGCCCCGTCGCGGCGGAACTTCAATACAGCCATATCGAGCGCCTGGACCGAGGATATATCCCAGATATGCGCACGGCTGACATCGATGATCACGCGCTCGGGGGCCTCGTGGAAATCGAAAGCCGCCATGAAATCCTCGACCGAGGCGTAGAACATCTGCCCTTCGACCCGATAGGTGCGCACCCGCCCGTCCGGGCTGATCTCGCTCGTCACGCGGAAGAGCTGCGCGATCTTGCCGGCGAAGAAGATGCCCGACAGCAGCACGCCCACCAGAACGCCGATGGCCAGGTTGTGGGTATAGACCACGGTTGCCACCGTCGCGATCATCACCACCGAACTCGAGCGGGGATGGGTGCGCAGGTTGGCGATGGAGGACCAGGAGAAGGTGCCGATCGAGACCATGATCATGATCGCCACCAGCGCGGGCATGGGAATGATGCTGACCAGATCGCCCAGACCCACCAC